>JBDHYM010000015.1:0-31242 GCA_039811405.1 Flavihumibacter sp.
CGAGACACCTTTTTTTATTGCCGCAATCTTCCTTATGCTTACTTTCATTGCTTGCCAAAAAACCACCAGCACATGAAACAACTGCTCTGCGCATTCTGCCTCTTACTGGCATTGACGGCACACACGCAAACCACCGTCATCAAAGCAGGAAAGCTGATCGACACCGAAACCGGCACCGTGTTCGACAACCAGCTTATCATTATAGAGGCCGATACCATCAAAGCCGTGGGCAGCCAGCTCTCTATTCCGAAAAATGCGACGATCATCGACTTATCGAAAGCCACTGTGCTGCCGGGATTGATCGACTGCCATACCCATATCACCATGCAGCCGGGCGGCGACTACTACGCCGAGATCTTTCGCAAAACCGCCATCGACTTCGCCATTCTCGCACCGATATACGCCAAACGCACGCTCGAAGCTGGCTTCACCAGCATCCGCGACCTGGGTTCCACCAGCTTTCTCGATGTAGCCCTGCGCAATGCCATCAACCACGGCGATATCCCCGGTCCGCGTATGGTATGCGCCGGACTCTTTATTGGCTCTACCGGCAGCCATGGTGATCTCAACGGCTATTCGCCTTACCTGCAGTTCAATTATCCCGAAGGCATGAGCGGTATCGCCAATGGCGTGGAGGAGGTGCGCAAGCAGGTGCGCTATAATATCAAGTACGGCGCAGATGTGATCAAGTTTGGCGCCAGCGCCGGTGTGCTTACCGAAGAAGAAAGCGTCGGCGCACCCCAGTATTCGCAGGAAGAAATGAATGCCCTGGTGGCGGAAGCGAAAATGTGGGACAAAAAAACCTGCGCCCATGCCCATGGCACCGAAGCCATCAAAATGGCTGTTAAGGCAGGCGTCGCTTCCATTGAGCACGGCAGTTTCATCGACGACGAGGGCATTGCGCTCATGAAACAGCACGGCACTTACCTGGTGGCCGATATCTACAACGACGACTACATCATGAGCGAGTATAAAAAGCTGGGCTTTCCGCAGAAGATACTCGACAAGGAAAAGCTGGTGGGCCAAACGCAGCGCGACAATTTTGCCAGGGCTGCCAAAGCTGGCGTCAAAATCGCCTTCGGCACCGATGCCGGCGTGTATCCCCACGGCTGGAACGCAAAACAGTTTTATTATATGGTCAAATACGGCCTCAGCCCTATGCAGGCCATCCAGGCAGCTACCGTCAATGCAGCCGACCTGATCGGTATAAAAAAAGCCGGCTCGCTCAGAGCCGGCCAGTATGCAGATATCATTGCTGTTGCAGACGACCCGCTGACCAATATCAGGAGTCTCGAAAAAGTGGGATTCGTTATGAAGGGTGGCGAAGTGTATAAGAACGACTACCGCACGCCCAACGAAGCTGCCGCTGTCAAAGCCGGCCGTCCCTGATCTCGTCCACCACCGCAGGATCAAGCAGGGTGCTGGTATCGCCCAGGTTTTCCGTTTCACCTTCAGCGATCTTTCGCAGAATGCGGCGCATGATCTTGCCACTGCGTGTTTTCGGCAGGCCGCTGACAAACTGTATTTTATCGGGCTTTGCGATAGGCCCGATGATTCGGCTAACTGTCAACGTTATATCCTGGCGGTTGAGCTTTTCATCGCCATGCGATCCCTGGAAAACAACAAAAGCATAAATGCCCTGTCCCTTGATATTGTGCGGGTATCCCACCACGGCGCTTTCGACCACGCCGGCGTGCATATTGATGGCATTTTCCACCTCGGCCGTACCGATGCGGTGGCCGCTTACGTTCAACACATCGTCTACACGGCCCGTAATCCGGTATTCGCCCTGCCCGTCGCGATAACAGCCATCGCCCGTAAAATACAGGTTCTTATAGGTCGCAAAATAATTCGTGCGGCAGCGCTCGTGGTCGCCATAGGTAGTACGTAAAATAGCCGGCCACGGAAACTTGATGCAGAGGTTGCCGCTGACATCATTGCCCTCGATCACTTCGCCTTTTTCATCTACCAGCACCAGTTGCACTCCCGGCAGTGGCAGGGTGGCATAAGAAGGTTTGCCGGGCGTAATGCCGGCCATATTGCTGATCATGATACCACCGGTTTCAGTTTGCCACCAGGTATCGACGATGGGGCAGCGCTTCTTCCCGATATGCTCATTGTACCAATGCCAGGCTTCTTCGTTGATCGGCTCGCCCACGGTTCCCAGCACTTTCAGCGAATCAAGCCGACGCCCCTGCAGCGGACCCAGGCCAAAACCCATCAGCGACCGGATCGCCGTTGGCGCCGTGTACAGCACATTCACCCGGTATTTGTCAACGATCTCCCAGAACCGGCCGGCATCGGGCCAGGTAGGTACCCCTTCAAAGATCAGCGTGGTAGCGCCAGCCCCCAGCGGACCATATACGATATAGCTATGGCCGGTGATCCAGCCGATATCGGCCGTACAGAAATGAATATCACCGGGCCGGTACTGGAATACATTCACGAACGAATAGGTGGTGTACACCATATACCCCCCTACCGTGTGCACCACGCCTTTCGGCTTACCCGTAGACCCCGAGGTATATAAGATGAACAACGGATCTTCCGCATCCATTTCTACTGCCGGGCAGTCGGGGTTGCCCTGGGTCTCCACTTTGCGGATCTCGTCTTCCCACCATACATCCCGGCCCTTGATCATCGATACAGGCGTACGAGTACGGGTCAGCACGATCACTTTCTTCACAAAGCGGCACTGCACCAGCGCATCGTCGATCACCGACTTGAGCGGTATCTCGCGGTTGCCCCTGAAGGCCCCGTCGCAGGTGATCACAAATTCCGCCTGTGCGTCGATCAGGCGATCGGCAATGCTCTGGGCACTGAACCCACCAAAGATCACCGAATGGATAGCGCCGATGCGGGCGCAGGCCAGCACCGCCACCGCCAGCTCGGGCACCATACCCATATATATACAAACCCGGTCGCCTTTTTTGACATTGTTGTTTTTCAGCACATTGGCAAACTGCACTACTTTATTATACAGTTCGCGGTAAGTGAGAATGCGGTGATCGTCGTCGGGATGATTGGGCTCCCAGATAATCGCCGGCTTATTGCCCAAAGTACCGAGATAACGATCCAGGCAGTTCTCGGTAATATTCAGCTTTCCACCCGAAAACCACGCTATTTTCGGCTCTTTGAAGTTCCAGTCAAGCACTTTATCCCACCGTTTCCGCCAGAAAAAATGCGAGGCGACATCCGCCCAAAACCCTTCGGGGTCGGTAACACTTTTTTCGTAGGCCTGCTGGTACTCTTCTTTGGAACTGATTTGATAGGGATATGACATATGGCTGCACTTATAGCCTGCTAATTTAGTATGTTTAAGGATGAATCAGGCCAACTCTACCCGTGGAATCTGGCGCGTGATCGGCGCTTCTTCTGCCGGAACCCTCATCGAGTGGTATGACTTTTATATTTTCGGAAGTCTCGCTACCGTCATCGCCAACCAGTTTTTCCCCAAAACCAACCCCACCGCCGCCCTGCTCAGTACCCTCGCCACTTTTGCAGCAGGCTTCATTGTGCGCCCTTTCGGCGCCCTGGTATTCGGCCGGCTGGGCGACCTGATGGGCCGGAAGAATACTTTTTTGCTTACCCTCGTTCTCATGGGTGGCTCTACTTTTGCCATCGGCCTGGTACCGGGATATGAACGCATCGGCTTTGCCGCCCCGCTCCTCGTGCTGCTGCTGCGGCTTATCCAGGGGCTTGCCCTCGGCGGCGAATACGGCGGCGCCGCCACCTATGTGGCCGAACACGCACCACCGGGAAAACGGGGCTATTACACGTCGTGGATACAGACCACGGCTACCCTCGGGCTTTTCCTATCGCTCGGCGTTATCCTGGTTACCCGTCACGTGCTCGACAGCGACCCTGCGGCTTCAGTTCGAAAATTCAACGACTGGGGCTGGCGCATCCCCTTCCTGGTATCGATCGTGCTGGTGGTGGTATCGATCTATATCCGCCTGAAAATGGAAGAGTCGCCGCTCTTTAAAAAGCTCAAGGCGGCGGGCCATACCTCCAAAAATCCGCTGAAAGAAAGTTTCGGGCACAGGGCCAACCTGAAAATGGTGCTGCTGGCGCTTTTCGGCGCCGCCATGGGACAGGGCGTGGTATGGTACACCGGTCAGTTCTATGCGCAGTCGTTTATGGAGAATGTATGCCATATCAGCTTCGACCAAAGCCGTACCATCCTTATCTGGGCTATTTTGTTCGCTACACCGTTCTTCATCGTTTTCGGCTCACTGAGCGACCGGCTGGGACGAAAACCGATCATGCTGGCGGGCATGTTGCTGGCGGTTTTCTGCTACCGCCCCATTTACCGGCAAATGCTCCATACCGCTGAGGTGCCGGCCATTACAGTAACCAGCAGCACGGTGGCAGACGGCGGTAACCGCGCCATTCAGTTGCAAAACGGTTTCCGGTATGTGGAAAAAACCGAGGCGGGCAATACCGTGGCGCTCGACAAGCAGCTGGATACCGGGCGTTACCTGTTTATGGTGGTGCTGGTATTTGTACAGGTGCTGCTGGTCACCATGGTGTATGGCCCGATCGCCGCTTTCCTGGTGGAGCTTTTCCCGACCCGGATCAGGTACACCAGCATGTCGCTGCCCTATCATATCGGGAACGGGGTATTCGGCGGACTCACTCCCTTTATCGCCACCCTGCTGACAACCACCTACAGCAGCGACAAGCTGGTGGGTCTCTGGTATCCCATCGTGGTGGCTGCTTTCTGCCTTATCATCGGGCTGCTCTATCTCAGTAACCGTGTAAACCCCCACGTAACCGACTAAAACTACTGGTATGCAACAACTGAAAAGATGGTTTGGAATGGTGTGGATCATAGCCGGAATAGCGCTGGCCATCGTATTGTTCCGGATCGCGCTGCACGAAATGACCACCAAGCCACAGATCGACACCCAGATACAATGGCTGGTGTTCCTGGTCGTTTTCCTGCCCATCATAGCCGGGCTTGTCATTTTCGGCTATTATGCGCTAAAAGGCGAATATGACCAGATTTGACTGTTAATTAATTAACATTTACGGGTTTTCTGGCCATTATAAAATATTTTTGCGGTCTATGCGTCAACGCCGCTATTCCCATGGCCCCCAACTCTTCCGCTATCGCTGGCTGATCAGCGCCATAGCGGTGGTTTTCATGCTGGCCTTGGGAAGCAGCCTCGTGTCGCTGCCTTTCTCCAATCAGTTGAACCGCGCCCGCATACTTACCGCCCAGGAAGAAGAAGCCGGCGGTAACAATAACAACTTCAATGAAGAGCACAAATGCGGTAAAAGCCTCCACCACAGCTTTCTCGAATTCAGCGAGTGGCTGGCGTTGCGCAAGCGTACTACCGCTGTGTATGAAATACCCCAAAGTGTAGACATCAATTCGGCGCTCTACAAGCACCGTCTCATCCAGCCCCCCGACTGTTGAGCCTTCTCTCCCGGTTCCTTTTTATTCGTTTATTAAAATTTTTTTATGGCTCAACGTACAAACAGCCCGCTGGGCAGTCTGTCTTCAGACCTGCCCGCATCTCTCGTTGTATTCCTCGTAGCCCTGCCGCTCTGTTTGGGCATCGCCCTCGGCTCGGGTGCACCTCTTTTTTCTGGTCTTATCGCCGGCATTGCCGGTGGCATTGTAATAGGTATTATCAGCGGATCACAGCTTAGCGTAAGCGGTCCCGCTGCCGGCCTCACCACCATTGTGGCCGCGGCTTTGCTGAAACTACCCAGTTTCGACAGTTTTTTATTGGCCGTGGTACTGGCCGGCGTTTTTCAGCTTGTTTTCGGTTTCCTGAAATTTGGCATATTGGGTGACTATGTTCCCGGCGCCGTTATCAAGGCCATGCTGGCCGCCATCGGCATCATCCTTATCCTGAAACAACTGCCGCATTTCGTTGGCTTTAACGCTGACTATGAAGGCGATCAGAACTTCCTGCAACCCAATGGCGCCAATACTTTTTCAGGCGTATGGGAATCATTGAACCACTTCGTTCCTGCGGCTGCCCTTATCGGCCTTATTTCGCTGGGCATCCAGGTATTATGGGACAAGGTGCTGGTGAAAAGAGGTCGGTTCTTTCAACTGGTACCCGCCCCGCTGGTGGTGGTGCTCTGCGCCATCGTATTCAACCAGTGGCTGCTCCGGCTCGGCAGCGGAATGCCGCCCCACGCGCTGGTAAGCATTCCCGTGGCAAGTTCGGCCGATGAATTCAGGTCTTTCTTTACGCTGCCCGATTTCAGCGCCATCACCAATTACGAGGTATGGATCACTGCGGCTACCATCGCCATTGTGGCCAGCCTGGAAACGCTGCTTAATGTCGAAGCGGCCGATGAGCTCGACCCTTACCAGCGGGTAACCCCTACCAACCGCGAGCTGAAAGCGCAGGGCGCGGGCAACCTGGTCAGCGGATTGCTCGGCGGACTACCGGTTACCTCGGTAATCGTTCGTACCTCGGCCAACGTCAATGCGGGTGCCAAAACCAAGCTGTCGGCTATCTTTCACGGCCTGCTGTTGCTGCTTTGCGTCGCGTTCATACCGCGGCTGCTGAACCTGATACCGTTGCCGGCATTGGCGGCCGTACTGATTTATACCGGTTACAAGCTCGCAAAGCCGGCTATTTTCAAAGAGCTGTATCAAAAAGGCTGGGACCAGTTCATACCTTTCGTGGTTACGATTGTCGCCATCCTTTTAACCGATCTGCTGAAAGGGATTTGTATCGGTTGCCTGGTAGGCCTGTTTTTTGTATTGCGAAGCAATTTCCGGTCGGCCGTTTTCATTGTAAACGACCAGCACCAATACCTGTTCCGCCTGCGAAAAGACGTATCGTTCCTGAACAAGCCCATCGTGAAAGCCAAGCTGGAAGAAGTGCCGGCCCATTCGACGGTGCTGATCGATACCACCCGCGCCGATTTTCTCGACCGCGACGTAGTGGAAGTGATCGAGGACTTTATGAAACACGCACCCCTGAAAAACATCCGGGTGGAGTTAAAACAAAGTCCCTTTAACGACCACGGCCTCCGCATGTCGATGACCGCCTGAAAATAAATCGCTTAAAAAACCAACAATGAAATCATTCGAAAAACTATTACTCGAGAATAAAGCCTGGGCCGCAGAAAAGTTGCACGACGATCCGAAATATTTCCAGCGGATGGCCATTGACCAGAAGCCGGAATTTCTCTGGATCGGCTGCAGCGACAGCCGGGTGCCGGCCGAAGACGTGACCGGGGTGCAGCCCGGCGAAATCTTTGTGCACCGCAATATTGCCAACATGGTAGTGCATACCGATCTCAACTTGTTGTCGGTGCTTGAATATGCGGTGAATCACCTGAAAGTGAAACACGTGATCGTTTGCGGTCACTATGGTTGCGGTGGTGTAAAAGCCGCCATGACACAGCACAACCTCGGCATCATCAACAAATGGTTGCGCAACATCAAAGATGTGTACCGCATCCACCGCCGGGAGATCAATGAAATCGCGGATGTTGAACAAAGAACGAACCGCCTCGTTGAGCTCAATGTAATGGAGCAGGTAATGAACCTGGCGAAAACCTCGATTGTGCAATCCGCCTGGAAGAAAGAGCAGCGCCCGCACCTGCACGGCTGGGTGTACGGGCTCAAAGACGGCATATTAAATCCCATCATGAGCATGCCGCCCGGAACGCATTTGGATGAGATCTATGAGTACGACGACCTTTGATTTGCTACGATGAGGAGTAGCATATTTTATAAAGGGGCTGTCTCAACACGGTGAGGCAGCCCCTTTTTTACATTCAAACTATCGTTATTTTCGCCTCATGTCAATCCAGGTTTCCTCGCTTCAGAAAAACTACGGCGAACAAAAGGCCGTCAATAATATCTCTTTCTCGGTAGAGAAGGGACAGATCGTTGGCTTTCTCGGCCCCAACGGAGCGGGCAAATCAACCACCATGAAGATATTGACAGGATACCTGCGTGCGGATGGCGGTAAGGCGGAAATATGCGGCCGCGATGTAAGCAAAGACCCGCTGTTCACGAAAGCCAACATTGGCTACCTGCCCGAATCCAATCCGCTGTATTATGACATGTTCGTGCGCGAGTACCTGCATTTTATGGCATCGGTGCACCGGGTGGCCGATGCCGACGCACGGGTGGAAGAAGTGATCAACCTGGTGGGCTTACAACCGGAAAGCGATAAAAAAACCGGCCAGTTATCGAAGGGCTATAAACAGCGGGTGGGCCTTGCTGCCGCTCTCATTCACAATCCCGGCGTATTGATACTCGACGAGCCCACCACCGGCCTCGACCCCAACCAGATCGTTGAGATCAGGGAAGTAATCCGCCGCCTGGGAAAAGACAAAACCATTCTCTTCTCCACCCATATTCTGCAGGAGGTCGAAGCCATTTGCGACCGCGTTGTGATCATCAACAAGGGGCAGGTGATCGCCGATAGCAGCCTCGCAGACCTGCAGCGGCAGCATAGCAAACCGCTTATCAGGGTTCAATTCAGGCAAGCCGTCGAACCGGAATGGATCCGGCGCGCTATCCCGTCTCTTGTTTCGCTCAACAGCGTTGCGCCGGGCGAATGGGAAATCGGTGCGGCCGATTTGAATGAGGCCCGCAAACAATTACTGGAATTATCGATGCGCGAAAACCTGGATATCGTATCGCTGACCTCGGGCGAGCAAAGCCTGGAGGACCTGTTCAGGGGGTTGACAAAGTGAGGGGGTAGCTGAGAATACAAGTCACTGCCATTTCTGTTGCTCGCGAAGAAAGCCACCTATATGGAGCCGCGCCCCTTCCTCATCACAACGACTCCAAAAACTTCACCAATGCCGCACGTTCAGCGGCGGTCATCGTGCGCACTTTCTCTTTGGCAGAGGCCGCTTCGCCGCCATGCCACATAACAGCTTCGATCAGGCTGCGTGCGCGGCCATCGTGCAGGAAATTGCTGTGACCGTTTACTTTCTGGGTAAGACCAATGCCCCACAGCGGCGCTGTTCTCCACTCGGTGCCACCCGCTTTGAAATCTGGGCGGCCATCACCCAGCTCAGCCCCCATGTCATGCAATAACAGGTCCGTATAAGGATGGATCAGTTGATTGGATATCGCAGGGAATGACATATCGGGCGCAGTGCGCTGGTCGGGTATATGGCATTTGCTGCAACCGCTGCTGTTGAACAATTGCTTGCCCGCCTGCACCTGCGGATCGGTCAGGTTCCGCCGGGCCGGCACCGCCAGGGTGCGTATGTAAAATTCATTGGCATAGAGCAGGCTGTCGGACAGCTCGGGGTCGTCGCCGCGGTGATCGTCCTGCGGCTGGCCTGCACAGTTTTCCACCGGGAACAAAGAGGTCGTTACGCCCATATCCTGGTTATAGGCCATGGCGATCTGCTGCAACAGGCTGGGCTGGTTGGCTTTCCAGCCGAAACGGCCCAGCACGGCAGCCTGCTTTTTAACATCCCATACCTGGTTGGGGCGTCCGCTGATACCATCGCCATCGCCATCGTTTTCATCCGCCCGCGCCAGCACATCGGCCTCGCTGATGGCCGCCAGCAGGCCCAGCCCGAAAACGGGCGTGGCTACCCGCGCCGACAGCAATACATCCGCCGGCAAGGCGGTATAAGCATTGGCGATACGGTACGTGGGGAAACGCAGGTTGTAAGTGGCGCCATCGGCAAAGCTGAAAGTCTTTTCCTCGTATTGTACAAATACATCGGCTTCTTTCACCGTATTGTAGTTGGCGCGGTTTTGTAGCTGGTCGCCATAACCGGGCACGGGCCGGGGGCCGCCGAATTCATTGGTGCCCGCCAGGCTGATGCGAAACAGGGTGGAAATGGAGCTATCGCCCGCACCTGGAATTTTTCCACGCCCGTCGGAGATATGGCACGACGAGCACGACACGTTGTTGAAGATCGGGCCACGCCCGGGGTTCAGGGCGGCCGGCGGACTCACAAACGTGGCACCGAACTGGGCGTCGCCCACTTCATGTACGCGCTCGAAGTTTTCAGCAAGCACGGGAAATATATGGCTATAGGCGTTGCTGCCTTCGTCATAAACGGTTTGCTGTCCGCCGCTCAGCCATTCTTCTGCCGGCGAATGATAGCTGTCATCGGGCCTGGTACAGGCGAAAGGCGCCAGCACCAGGCCGATGGCCAGCACGGTAAAGGTTTTATAGAGCAGGGGTAGGCGGGTCATTATTTTACATACTGGAGTACGAACGACTTCAACGGGCCGTCCAGCACGGTGTGCAACGCGTTGATCTTGTCCATAGCGGTTTGCACCTGCGATTGCTGGCTGCTGATGGCCTGGCCAAAGGGAACGCTGATGGCCTGGAGTGCGGCAATGGCAGCGGCATGCGCTGTTTTCAGCTCGGCATCAAGCGACAGGTTATACGTACGTACCAGGTCTTCCAGCCCCACGCCGTTCTGGCTGTAATCGCCCTGGTACACCTTCAAAATGCCCTGGATATTATTGGTGAAATCGACAATCGAGTTCTTGGCGAAAGGGCTTTCTTCCTGGGTGGGATCCTGCGCATCGAACGGGTCTTTCATTTTGCCGTTGGCCACTTCTTCGCAGATATCGGCCATGCCGGCTATCATTTCCAGGTACGCCGACTGCAGGCTGGGGTAAGTACTGTTGCCCGATTGACCGGCGGTAGCGAACAGGGTGGCATATCCGCCTTTCCAGGCGTCATCCACCTGCTTGCTCAAGGCCACCAGGTTATCGGTCAGGGCCTGCAGATAGGCTTTTTCGCGGGCGGTAAAAGAAGCGGCTGTTTTATTGCCCTCCTTGCCCCAAAGCAGGTATTCAATGGGGTGGAAGCCCTTAAGGTCTTCGGGCAATCCGTCGATATAATCGGCCGTAAAATCATTGCCGCCGGCAAGCTGGTCATCGAGCGCGTTGAAATCAACCGGCCAGGTATCTATACGGGGGTCGATGTCTTCACTGCTTACGGGGCCATAAAGCCAGGCCTCGGTTTGTTCCCACACCACGCGCATGTCTTTCCATGCCTTCTGGGCTGCGGCCAGATTGGCATCGTTGGTGGTCGACTCCAGTGCAGCCACCGCGTTGGCAAGGGCGGTTGCCTTGTTGTGCATATCGGTATAGCTGGCGGTGATCACGTTGGTAGACACGTTGACGAGGATGTCTTTTTTCAGCGTTTCCGTATCGACGGGTGTATCATCGTCTTTGCTGCAACCGCTAAAACCGGCGGCTGCGGCCAGGAACAACATAGCTGTAAGGCGAAACTTCATTGTCATGGTACTTGTTTTAGGCTATTTGAATAACCAGGTTATTGTTATCGGTTGTTTTTACGGGGAATTGCTTCAGGGGAAGCAGGGCGGGTTCTTTAACCACGTTTCCGTCAAAATCGAATATGCTGCCATGCAGCGAACAAACGATCCTGGTTTTGGTGGCAGTGAGCCCGGTATATTCATGCGTGCATTCCAGGTAAAGTGCCTTCACCTGGTCGTTGCGGCGCACCAGCAATATCTGGTTCGCCAGTGCAGGGGTGCTGACCAGCAATTGCTGCCGTTCCGGCGGAAACTGATCGCCCGGTATTACCAGTGCCTGGTCGCGCGGGGTGGCTTTAAACACCGGCATACTGGTTCCGCAGGCCGACAACAGCCAGGAGGCGCCGGCAAGGCCGAGGCAGGCGGAACAGCTTTTGGTCAGGAATTGTCTTCTTTCCATAATCAGAAATTATAGGCGATGCCCAGGTTGAAGAAGCCATTGCTGGTATAATAAGGCACCTGTTGCGGAAATGGTGTAATGACCAGGTCGGGATTGGGCGTGCCGGTGATACGCTGCACCCAGTCGGCCTTAACGGCAATGCCCCTGATCGGTTTGAAGGTGATGCCACCTACAATGTATTGCTGGCGGTTGGCGGGGTTGGGCAAACCCACCGACGGCATTTTGGCACTGAGATCCATATACTCATAGCGGCCAAATAACCAGCAGCTCTTGGCGCCCTGGTGTTTGGCCCAAAACAGGTCATACGCCCCTTCGAGGTAACCACCGTACGCGGATTTGGGGGTATTATTGGCATAGGCCTTATTGATATTAAGGGCGTTGGGAATGGAAACACCGGTAACGATGGCACGGATATTCCAGGCCTGGTGGGAGTATTGTGCGTTGATTTCGCCCAGCACGACCGGATTGCCGAAAGCGCCGTGGTTGAGGTGCAGGCTATCGGCCACCCTTTTGCTGACGGCAGTAGATCCGCCCATCCAGGCGGAAGTCTGCAACCGGAAATGCCCGGTGTAATACAACAGGGAGCCCGAAAGCCCGAGCCCCATACCGGTGGCGCCGGACCCGAGCTGCCGCCCGTTGCGGATAACCGAGCCATTGCGAAAAAGGGAAGAATTGAGGCCATTGGTCAGTCCGACGCTGTAATTGAGACCCGGCAAACGGGCAATGCCGCCGTACAGCCCTACGCCTACTTCGCGCCAGGTGGAGGGGATGATAAGCTGTTCCACAAAAGGCCGGTCTACTCCGTTAAAGGTAGTGGGCAGGTGGTTTTCGTTGATGATACCCAGGCGGGGAATGAAGAGTCCCGCCACCAGGTATGTATTGGGATTCAGGTTGAATTTGATAAATGCCTGCTCCATGCTGATACCGCCCTTGCCCGATTCGCCTTCATCGCCCGACTGTCCCACCACCAGCGCGTCTTCGAGCTCCATTTCGGTAAACAGGGATATTTTGTTATTGAATTTATGCCCTACGAACAACACCACCCTTGCCAGCGATGCCCGGGCATCTTTTTGCCGGGTGTCGAGCTTATAATGAGCTTCGCCATAACCCGATAAAACGGTCGCTTGCGCACGGGAAACCAGTCCCGCCGCCAGGGAGTCTTCGGCTGTCAGCACCTGCGCTTTCAGGGAGAGGGAATAAGCAGTGAGTAGCAGCGAAACGAACAGCACGGCGCGCATAGGCGAAAATTTATGAGCCGCAAAATTCGTTTAATCTTATTTTAATTGCTTACCAATTCGGGAAATATTGTGTAGAGCGCTTTTTACCCGTCGGGTGGCACCCGTCTGGTAGTACCAGACGGGTGCCACCCGACGGGTAAAAAAGAGAAAAATCACCTCTTTCACTCCAAGTTCGCTGTACCTTTGCGCGATGATTCGCAAAGATGAAACACTGCCCGAGGTAGTGATAAAGTTTGCCGGTGACAGCGGAGACGGCATGCAATTAACTGGCACCCAGTTCACTAACAATACGGCGCTGATGGGCATCGACCTGTCGACGTTTCCTGATTTCCCCGCTGAGATCCGGGCGCCGCAAGGTACCATTCCCGGTGTCAGCGGCTTCCAGCTCCGGTTTTCGAGCGCCCCGATTTATACGCCGGGCGACGAATGCGATGTGCTGGTAGCCATGAACGCTGCCGCCCTGAAAACCAACCTGAAGGCGTTGAAAAAAGGTGGTAAGATCATCGTGAATACCGATGGCTTTGATGCCAAGAACCTGCGACTGGCGAATTATCCTGACGGCGTGAACCCGATTAACGACGACAGTCTGCAGGGCTATGAGGTCATCAAAATGGATGTTACCAAGATGACCCGCGAAGCGCTGAAAGATTTTACGCTGGGCACCAAAGAAAAAGACCGGGCGAAGAATATGTTCGTGCTGGGCTTTTTGTACTGGATGTTCAACCGGGATATGGAGAGCTCGATCCAGTTCCTCACCGACAAATTCAACAAGAAGCCGGAATTGCTGGAGAGCAATATCAAGGTGCTCAAAGCAGGGTACAATTATGGTGATACCACCGAAACCTTCACCACCCGCTATACGGTCGAAAAGGCCCGCATCCAGCCGGGGCGGTACCGCAATATTATGGGTAACCAGGCGCTGGCGCTGGGGCTGATCGCCGCTGCGCGGAAAAGTGGCCTGCCGCTGTTCCTGGGCACCTATCCCATCACACCCGCTTCTGACATACTGCACGAGTTGAGCAAACACAAGAGCTTCGGTGTCAAGACTTTTCAGGCCGAAGATGAGATCGCCGGCATCGCCTCGGCCATCGGCGCCGCCTACGGCGGCAGCCTGGGCGTTACCACTACCTCCGGACCGGGAATGGCCTTGAAAACAGAGGCCATGGGCCTGGCGGTAATGCTCGAAATCCCGCTGCTGATCGTGAACATACAGCGTGGAGGCCCTTCTACCGGGCTACCCACCAAAACCGAGCAAAGCGATCTGCTGCAGGCATATTATGGCCGTAACGGCGAATGCCCCATGCCGGTGGTCGCCGCCTCCACCCCCAGCGATTGTTTTGACGCCGTATATGAAGCGGTGCGGCTGGCCGTGCAGCACATGACCCCGGTGATCTTTTTAAGCGACGGCTATATCGCCAATGGCGCCGAACCCTGGAAATTCCCCACCAGTGCCGACCTGCCTCCGATCGACATCAGCTTTAAAACATCGCTCGCGGACAACGAGCCGGTTTTCCAGCCCTACCTGAGAAATGAAAAACTGGTAAGGCCCTGGGCAGTACCGGGTACACCGGGACTCGAACACCGCATCGGCGGACTTGAAAAGCAAAACATTACGGGGGCGGTAAGCTACGACCCCGACAACCACCAGTTTATGGTGAAAATACGCCAGGAGAAAATCGATAAGATCGCCGATTATATTCCCGAGCAAACGCTCGACAGCGGCGCGCCCGAGGGCGATATCCTTGTGCTCGGCTGGGGTTCCACCTACGGCGCCATTAAGAGCGCAGTGTCTGAGCTGCAGTCGCAGGGCTATGCCATCAGCCACGCGCACCTGCGCCACCTGCGGCCCTTCCCCCGTAACCTCGGCGCCCTGATCGGCAATTTTAAACAGGTGCTGATTCCGGAAATCAACAACGGCCAGCTGATCAAGATCATCCGCGAGCAGTTCCTGGTCGATGCCAAGGGGTATAACAAGGTCATGGGCGTACCTATCACCAAGGGAGAGCTGCTGACAAAGCTGGCGGAAATGCTGGGTGGCGCCTGACGGCCGGCTATTTCTCTACCAGTTTCCTGGCTCTTTTCTCCAGGTCGCTGCTGATCTTATTAATGTACTCGAACTGGTCGGCAATGGTAGTCAGCTCGGAAAGCTTTTTGCGGGTGCTGGTTTCGAGCGAGCCCGTCGCCAGTTCGCGTAAGCGCAGTTGCAGCAAACCTTGCAGGTCGTCGCGCACCTGGAAATTTTCATCAGCCTGCCAGGCATGGTGGTCGGGATCGGCGGTAGCCAGGAAATCGGCCGCCCCATTGAGGTGGCGAATGCCGGCATCGATAATAGGCCGGAAGCTTTCGGAAGCATAGTCTGCCGCAAAATTACGGTAGCTGCTCAGGGTGGCGATGTGCGAGGCCAGCATGTGGTTGGAAACCACCATCTGGTGCACCAGTTGCCCTTTTTTCTGTTGCCGCTTCGGTTCATTCAGCATCCGCTGAAAGGCATCCGACAAATTGGCCAATTGCACAAATACTTCTTTCCTTGCCAGCTTGTACTCCAGGTTGGACAGCGGTTCGTTCAGAAAAGGCTTGGTAATGGCCTTCAGGTAGGCGGCGTTGGCACGAATGGTTTCCATCAGCAGCTCCTGGATATGCTCATGTTCCCACTTAGGCGGAATGGCGATCAGCGCAACAAAGGCAATCAGGGATCCCGCAAAGGTGTCGATCAACCGGTCGCGCAATACCAGGGTAAAATCGCCTGGCTTCAGAAAATGAAAAGAAATCAGGATGTAGATCGTCATGGTGATCACGGCAGGCAGGTATTTAACCCGAATCAAACTGTATGTAATAAGCATACAGATTATCATCAGTGCCAGCAGTACATGCTGGTCTTTAACAAACCAAAGCAGGGCGCCGCCGATGGTAGCACCGGCCAGCGTACCCAGCAAGCGCTCTACATTACGTTGTTTAGTAAGGCTGTAGGCGGGCTTAAGTATCACCGTGATGGTAAGCAGTACCCAATATCCGTGGCCGACCGGTAATATACGGCTGAGGAAAAAACCGGCCAGCAATGCCAGCGAAACCCGTACCGAATGGCGGAATATATTGGAGTGAACGCTGATATTGTTGATAAGGAGGCGGAGGTTAAACTCAGACGGACTTACAAACTTCGAATATTCCACCTGCCGTTTCGGCTCCTGGCCCAGGCTGGCGTCGAAGCTGGTGTACCGGTTGAGCGTTTGCAGCCGGTGGTGGATGTCTTTTATGCCGTCGAGAATGTGCCGAAGGGTAATAAAGGCTTCGATATTGCTGTCGTTCAGGGTAGCGGCACGGCGGCTCGAAAACTGCTCGTCGAGCGCCGCAAGCTGCCCGGCGGCTTCTTTATTGGGTGCCGATGGCTTGCCTTCCTGCAGCGCCAGCCCAATGGTTTCGGCTTCTTCGGCCAGCGCCAGGATCATTTGTTTGAACGCCGGCAGCAACTGGCTGTTGTCGGCCAGCGCATGCAGCTTCCTGTAATCCTGCTGCGAGGTCATGATGCGTTCAAAAAGATCAACCGCGTCGAGAAAGATCATCATCAGGATACGGCTGGTGTGGGTCGATTCCCGAACAATATCACGCGTTTTGAACAGCATTTCGCGTACCAGGTTCTGCTTGTTATGCACCTGCACCTGTTGCTCCAGCAATTGCCGGTAAATGCCGTCGTAGTCGGCATCGGCATCGTAAAATTGCGCGCGCGTGCGCAGGTAGCTGCCCGTACTGATCAATGCATCACCGAGCGCCTGCTGGATAAGCTTGTAAGGCCGCAGCCGGTAGATGGCCAGGCTTAGCAACAGGTAAAACAGTCCCCCGCCCGACACCAGCAGGGCATTGTCTATCGCCTGGCGCAGGCTTAGCCGGTCGTCGATGCTCAGCACCATGATCAGCAGCCCCGCCGAGCCCACCGAACCGGCGCGGGTACCGAATACGCCGATAAAGGCGCAGCAAAACCCTACCGTCGCTACCCACAACGCCAGCAGCGCCTGGAAATGGGCCATGATACCCATCACACCGGTCAGCAGCGAGAGCACGAATACCAGCAACACGGCCGACACCATGCCGTTCACCCGGTGATGGATAGGGCCGGTATTATCGGTCAGCGCCACGCACATGGCGCCCAGCGCTACCGATACCCCCATTTGCAATTCACCGAAATAACTCGCCACCAGTATTGGGATCATCACACCGGCCGTGGTGCGAACACCTTCCGATACATAATAGCTGGTGCTGTATTTTTTGTATGCCCTGATATAGTCAATCATTGCTGTTCAACGCGCCGAAATTACGCTTATTTACCTTGTAGCGGCGGCGCTTTCAGGGCGGCGAAACAGTCGCAGGTGGGCGGCCTTCCCCACAAAAAAGATCCCGCGGTATTAAACCGCGGGACGCTATCTATCTTGTTCACGCTATAGGCCACTGGATCTTATTTTGCCCGATCCGGCGTACCTGGTGCGTACCGGTCAGCGACCCATCGCAATGGAACTGGGTGCACTTCCGGCTTCGGTGATATAGGTATCATCGTACATCCACAACAATACCGGCTTCTTGCTGGCGTCAATTTTGGCGCCGAGGTGTTCCAATACCGCCGGCGAAACAGAAGGACAACCTTCGCTTTGCCAAATCGGGAAATTGGTTTCCACATTTGGTATGGTACCCATCGCATGCAGTACGATGGCGCGGTTAAAGGCATTCCGGTTACTGGCATCCATGCCGTACAGCTTGTACGACCGGCCGAAATCGCCCTCGTAAGGCTTCCCGACCTTATAAACACCCAGCGAACTACAATTGCTGCCGGGACGGTTGGAATAGTCTTTATCGAGGTTCAGCCGCTGCGAGCCACGACCCTGGGCCACCAGGGCGCTCATCTCGACGGTAAAGGTTTTCAGGTTCACCACAAAAAAGCGGTTCTTGTTCGACTTCACGCTCATATCAACCAGGAACGCAAACTCGGTGTTGTACCCCTGCTCTTTTGCCAGCCGGGCGATCTTGTGGGCTTTCCGGAGCAATTCCGCCCGATCGGCCCGGTCAATACCGGTTTCTTCTGAAAAACCATCCCAGTACGGGGGGATAAATTTGTAAAGGCTGGATTTAACCGCTGCCTTTCCACGGAAGGTATAGGTTTTCTCTGCTCTTTCAACGGCAAACTTAGCAGTCGACTCATCTTTCATCACCAGCTCGTTCTCCGGGCTGTCATGCTGAAAGCGGTTGGAAGTATTCTCCACCAGCTCGTTGCCGGTTGAGTAATTGATAACCGTACGACCGGCAGCTTTGGCAGCGCCGGGCTTGGGAGCATTGACAATCACATTATCGTTAGCTGCGAGATAGGGGGCCACATCGCTGTCGAGCTCATCGTCTTCACGGTCATTCTTGTCAAACCGTGAAACGGGCTGATAGGCAGACGACAGTTCGCGGGCTTCGCGGGTCTTTTTGCTGCCCGCTTCGGCTACCTGAATATTTTCGGAAGATGCCTCGGGCAAAGCCGCCGGCTTTTCCTTTTTCGGGGTTACCTTTTTCATTTTGGCAACCGCGACCTTGTTCACTATAGCGATTTTAGCCGGGGTTTTTATTTCCAGTCCCGGGATGCTGGATTTTTCATAATTCAACAATTGCTTGGACGCTACCAGGTCTTGTGCGGCCTGTTCGGTAGGATCGGGGGAAAACTTAACGTAGGGCTTGAAGTAAGCCATAGACACCAGCAGCAAACAACTGCCAATGCCTGCTACGCAGAGCTTTGTTTTCATAGATAGACATTTTAGTTTTTACAGAGTTCGGATCGGGCTGTATCTAAAACGAAAATTAAAATCGTTTATGGTGGCTGTCAAAGTAGAAAACCCATGAAAAAACCCGTTCGTACATTTCCCACCCCTTTAACGAGCTGATAATCAACAAAAATCGTAAAATGCCTTTCGATGAATGGGCCTCTTTTTACGGTAGAAAGTTGCGGGTAAAAAGTGGTTATCCCCGGCTCTTCTACCTACTTACCATGAGGGGAAACGCTTGTTGCTTTTGCCGACCGGCGATTGTAAAAGCGGCAAACAGCACGTAAACCGCATCGGTCGCAATGGGGTATTCTTGCGGTGCAAGTATACCTGCCATGCAAGATGAGCCAATGATGAGCCTTGTGTATCAGTTCTTTAGGGATATGCTTGGTCAATTGCTTCTCGGCAGCCAGGGGTGTTTTGGCGCCGGTAGTAAGCCCGATGCGGGCTGCAACCCTGAACACGTGGGTGTCTACCGCCATATTCGGCTGGGAATCAATTACTGAAGTAATAACATTGGCTGTTTTTCGCCCCACGCCGGGTAATCTTACCAGCTCATCAACGGTCATCGGAATTTCACCGTTGAAGTCTTCCATGATCATACGGCCCAGCCCGGCGAGGTGCTTTGCCTTATTGTTGGGGTAAGAGATGCTTTTGATATAGGGAAAGATGTCTTCTGCGGTTGCTCTGGCCAGTGCGCGCGGATTAGGAAATCGCGCAAAAAGATCGGGGGTGGTCATATTCACCCGTTTGTCGGTGCATTGGGCAGAAAGCACCACGGCCACCAGAAGCTGGTACGGACTGTCATAAATCAGTTCCGTTTCAGCATTGGGGGCGTGGTGTAAAAAATAATCTATTACCTGCTGATAGCGCTCTTTAATGGTCATGTGTAGCTTCCGCGGCTTCGCGTGCATAATTCAACACATTGACAATCACCTCTGTACGCGGGGCCTCCAGGGGCTGGTTCAGGGGTTGCATCATCTCCAGCAGCGATTCGTATTCTTCCCGGAGGGAGAAATCGGTCACCAATGCAGATTCGATAGCGGTGTTTTGTTCAGCAGAAGTTTCTTTGTAGAAATAAAGCAGGAGATCTTCCTGAGTAAAGAGTGACATGTTGCAAACCATTTATTGTCCAGTAAATCACCCGGGGTCCAATCCGGGCGGTGTCCAATCATAGAACGGAGGCGGAGATTGTTTTATTGCGCGGGTTTAAAAAAAACAGTGAAGGTTTTTCGCACAAAGATCGCAAAGGTGCAGAGGTCGCAAAGAGATTACCTGTCTATGAAAGAGTAGCGTGCATCTCCTTTCTGACTTTTCATTGTTGACTTTTGACTTCCACCAGGTACAGATCCTCATTATCCTTCTTCATCTTATATTGTTCCCGGGCGTATTTTTCCAGCGAGGCGGGGTCAGATTTCAGCTTGCTGAGTTCGGCGCGGGTGGCAGCGATCTGTTGCTCGTAGTACTGTTTACTGTTTTCGAGCGTGTTCAGCTCTTTTTTGTACCTGAAATGGGTGGTAATGATATCGCGGTCATCGAAAAAGAAGATCCAGACCACAAAAACGAGTGCGCAAAGTGCGTACTTGTTTCTGAGCCAGGACGGTATCTTTTCGATGAACGCGGTTATCATGGTATTATTTAATCAAGACCATCACGGTACAGCAAATTACTTACCGAATTTAATTCCTTTCGGGAAGATGGCATTGGCGCCCAGTTCTTCTTCGATACGGAACAACTGGTTGTATTTCGCGATCCGGTCGGTACGGCTGGCGGAACCGGTTTTTATTTGTCCGCAATTCAGCGCAACGGCCAGGTCGGCAATAGTCACATCTTCCGTTTCTCCGCTGCGATGGCTCATAATAGTATTATAACCATTGTGTTGCGCCAGCGTTACGGCATTAATGGTTTCTGTTACCGAACCGATTTGGTTCACTTTCACCAGCAGGGCATTGGCAATGTGTTTGTCGATTCCCTGCTGCAGGCGGGTAACATTGGTTACGAACAGGTCATCGCCCACCAACTGGCATTTGCTACCGAGGGCCTGGGTGAGGGCTTTCCAGCCATCCCAATCGTCTTCGGCCATGCCGTCTTCGATCGATTTGATGGGGTATTGCTTCACCCAGCTTTCCCAGTATTTCACCAGTTGGTCGGGGCTCAGCTTTTTGCCGTCGCTTTTATGGAAAACATATTTTTTCGATTTAGCATCCCAGAGTTCGCTGTTCGCCGCGTCCATCGCAATAACCACCTGGCTGCCGGTTTTATAGCCTGCGGCGGTAATGGCTTCCAGTACGGTTTCTATGGCTTCTTCATTGCTCTGGATGTTCGGCGCAAACCCGCCTTCATCGCCTACGTTGGTGCTGTAGCCTTTCTTTTTAAGCACGCCTTTCAGGGTATGGAATATTTCGGCGCCCCAGCGGAGGGCTTCCGAAAAATCGGGTGCGCCTACCGGTACGATCATAAACTCCTGGAAATCGATCTTGTTATCGGCATGGGCACCTCCGTTCAGGATATTCATCATCGGTACAGGCAGGGTACGCGCATTGGTACCACCGATGTACCGGTAGAGCGGCAGGTTGGCTTCCAGTGCGGCAGCTTTCGCGGCGGCCATGCTTACGGCGAGGATGGCGTTGGCGCCCAGCTTCGCTTTGTTGGGCGTACCATCGAGGTCTATCATGGCCTGGTCGAGGCCGGCCTGGTCGGCCACTTCAAAGCCCAGCAACTTTTCGGAGATCAGGGTATTCACATTCTTAACGGCTTTCAGCACGCCCTTGCCCACATATTTCTTTTTGTCGCCGTCGCGCAGCTCCACAGCTTCATGTACCCCGGTACTGGCGCCGCTGGGTACGGCGGCCCGTCCCAATGCGCCTTCGTCGGTGATCACGTCAACTTCAACTGTTGGGTTCCCGCGGCTGTCGAGTATCTGGCGGGCGTGTACTTCGGTAATGTAGCTCATGTTTTGCTTGTTTGAGTGCCCGAAAATAGGTCAAAATCAAAAGTCAAGAATCAAAATTACTTCAAAGCCCGGTAAATGACTTCCTGAACATTGGGACGCACGTTCATACGGCCGAATTTGTTGGGATCGCCATTGTTGTTTACCCGGTTGCTGAGAAAAATATAGGTAAGGTTATTGACGGGGTCCATCCAGATGCAGGTGCCGGTAAAGCCGGTATGGCCAAAGAGTTCCGGCGGCGCCGATTTGAACGGATAAGGCTCTTCGCGGGTGGCATTGTCTTTCTCGGGTTTATCGAACCCGAGGCCGCGCCGGCTGTTGTTGCTGCCATAAGCGGTAAACAACGCCAGGGTCGACGGCTTATAAAACTGGATGCCATTGAAAGTGCCTTTGTTCAGCAGCATCTGCGCCAGCACCGACAGTTCATAGACATTGCTGAACAAGCCGGCATGCCCTGCTACGCCGCCGAACATGGCAGCGCCGGGATCGTGCACGTCACCCTGCAGCAACTGGCGACGAAAAACCGGCTCGTTTTCCGTAGGCGCCGCATAGTTGGCCGGAAAGCGCTCCCTCGGCTTAAAGCCTGTCTGGGTTAGCATCAGCGGTTCGTAAAAAGTCTCCCGCACGTATTGGTCGAGCGGCTTACCGCTGATCGCTTCCACTATCTTACCGAGGAAGATGAAATCGTTGTCACTGTAAATGTATTTACCGGTGGGCCCCAGCGGACTCTTGAGAATGGTGTTATACAGCGTATCGGTGTATCCTTTTTTCAGGAAAAGATTCTGCGCTACCCGTATCGGGAAAGCCGAATCGGGTTTGTTGCTGTAAATGCTGCTGTACGGAACCCCATCGGCATCGATCGTGTTTTTATAAAAGGGGATGAACGCCACCAGGCCGGCTTCGTGCAGCAGCACATTCCTGATGATCAGCGGCGCCTTGTCAGAGCCTTTGGTCCAGGGCAGGTAGTCGCCCAGTGTTTTATCGAGCGATAGTTTTCCTTCGTCGTACAGCTTCATCACGCTCAGCGTGGTGGCCATGATTTTGGTTACTGAAGCCAGGTCATACAGCGTTTCCACGCGCACGGGGGTGGAATCGGTATAGGCATAGGTACCGAAAGCTTTCTCGTAAGCAATTTTCCCGTCGCGCGCCACCAGCACCGCGCAACCGGGGATGGCTTTTTGCTTGATAGCGTCGAGGCAAATCGAATCGATGCCGGCCAGCACCGTTGCTTTTAATCCTACGCTGGCGGGGTCTACTTCCTGCAGCAGCCGTGCCGACACGATGCCTGCGCCAAAAGCCAGGCCGCTGCATACCGATACGGGCAGCTTACCCCGCGCGGTGAATTTTCCGTTGATATAGTCAGCCACTGTTTCCTGGGTAATAGGGTCGTCTTCATAAGCGGCGATCAGTGTTTTGTGGCTGCAACTGTTCCTGATCGCATAAGGATTGCCGAAATACACCGTTACCAGGTGCTGGTCCTGCTCCAGCTTCGAGGCCAGGTACAGCGCGCTGTTGCTAAGGCCGAAATTGCGGGCCGGCTTTCGCTCATAGTTATGCATACCCAACACCACGAGGTCATAACGGTTATGCATCAGCGCCAGCAGGGCATCGGCCCGGCTGCTGTCCATCGTGTAATCGAAATAATATACATGGGCGCCATAGTCGCTGCGCAGCCGCTCTGCGAAACGGTTGTCGCGGTTACTGCCAACGGCTACATAGGCTACCCGCCTGTTCGATGCGCCTGATGGCGGATACGGCAGCAGCTTTTCGTCGTTACGCAACAACGTGATCGCTTCTTCCGCCACGCGGCGACGCATGGCCGGCAGGTCTTTGTTGAGGTCTTCGGTCAGGTTGCGCAGGTCGATCGGCTTGCGGGCTGCCAGGCCGTACTGGTATTTTGCGTACAGCAGCTTTTTCACTTTGATATTGATATCATCCCAGCGTAATTGTTTTTTGCGGATGGCTTTGCGAATGGCTTTGATACCGCCGGGAATGTCACCGGGCAGGCAGAGCAGGTCGTTGCCGGCAATGAGCGACTGCGCCGAAATTTCGCCGTCGGGGTAATATTTCGCCACACCCTGCATTTCGAGGGCGTCGGTGAAGCTGAGCCCTTTGAAATGCAGGTCTTCGCGCAGCAGCCCGTTCACCGCCTTGGGCGAAATGGAAGTGGCGCGGTTGGGTGTATTGTCGATGGCTGGTATGGAAAGATGCGCGATCATAACGCTTGCCACGCCTGCTTTGAATATTTCCTTAAACGGGTAGAGCTCGAGTGAATCGAGCTGTGCGCGTGTTTTTTTGATAACGGGCAGGTCGTAATGGCTGTCGACTGCTACGTCGCCGTGGCCGGGGAAATGTTTGGCGGTCGCCATCACGCCGTTTTCCTGGAGGCCGCGCATGTATTGAATGCCGAGCTGCGCCACTTTATAGCGGTCTTCGCCGAAAGAGCGGTCGTTGATAACCGGGTTGTCGGGGTTGTTATTGACATCCACCACCGGCGCATAGTTCACCTGTATGCCCATGCGGCGGCACTGGTCGGCCACGATCTTTCCGTAATCGTACATCAGGTTGGGGTCGCTGGTGGCGCCGGCCATCATTTGCCGCGGAAGGGCCTGCACGCTGTCGAAGCGCATGCCCAGGCCCCATTCTGCATCGATGGTCACGAGCAGGGGCGTTTTTGCGAGCGACTGGAATTGATTGATGCGTTGTGCCTGCTGAAGGGGGCCGCCCTGGAAAAGGCATAGTCCGCCGATATTGTATTTGCGTATCGCCTCCTGCACTTCGGCGTCATAAAAATAGGGCTGGCCGTTTTTCAGGGTCGACACCCGAACGATCATCAATTGGGCGATCTTTTCCTGTTCCGACAGGGTTTTGAAAACACTGTCGACCCAGGCGGTTGCTTTGGGGTCCTGGGCCTTAACGATAGAAATGAGAGAGAAAAACAGAAAGACAGCGCAGAATTTCTTCATACATGGCGAATTGAAAGCGGGAAGGTAAAGTCTTAGGATGAAAAAACAATCTGGATTGGCTTTACTTCGGCAGTCTTCCCTGCAGTCGCGGGCTATTTCCATTCTTCGGGCAATTTTGCATTACAACCTTATTTGAAAGACCTAAAAGAGACCAAAATTTTGGCAGATACATTTCGTTTGTTTGTTATGTTGGCGAACGACCTGAGCGCCCTCCATGCAGAGGAGCCAAGAGGAGTTTTTTCACCTGAAATTGTGCTGTCAGAAACATTTATTGAGTAATACAATGTCAACGAAAATTAAAAATGTCAATCAGGAATTTGAGCAGGTTCTTACGCTCATCACAGAAGCACGAAACCGTGTTTACAGTAAAGCCAACAGCGAATTGGTATTGCTCTATTTCAATGTGGGTAAGGTTGTTTCGGAAAAAGTGAACGCGGGGAAATGGGGTGAAAATACTGTGCAGGAATTGGCCGACTTTATTCAATCAAAAGTGCCCAATCTTTCAGGGTTTAATCGCAGGGGGTTGTATAGAATGAAGCAGTTTTATGAAGTTTATTCGGATAATCAATTTGTGTCAACGGTGATGACAAAAACACAAAGCATTGATAACTAATTAGTTGAAAAAGTATCGGCAGTGCCGACACTTTTAACGAAGCAAAAGACTTTTCAGCAAAGATTCCTCAGCAATATTTTGGCAAAAATCAGTTGGACAAACCATCTGGAAATTCTTTTCGCCACAAAAAGTGCGGAAGAAAAAGGGCTTTAGAACACAACATTATTGAAGAACTTACCAGTCCGACAGACGCCTATTGGCGGCTCTTACTGTCTGTACCTGCTGGATTCTCCCTCACCTGCCCTCGAACAACCGCGAAAGATAATCCTGCGTAAACTCAATAAAAGTAGGTCTGCCATTCACGGTGAGATTGGGCGTCTGGCATTGCAGCAGGTCTTCTACCAACTGCCGCATCTCTGCCTGTGTCAATGAGGTGCCCGCTTTGATGGCGTGTTGCTGCGAAAGCGTGCGCAGCAGCTTTTCGCGGCGCGAAAATTTGATATCGCTGCTGAAATGTTTTACCTGGTCGAGCATTTGCTCGATGGCGGCTTTTTCATTGCCCTGTGCCAGGTCGGCGGGGGTGCCCTGCACCACAAAGCTGTTGCTGCCGAAAGGCTCGATGCTGTAACCCAGTTGAAGGAGGTCGGTGCGGATCTCTTCCAGCAGTACAGCGTCGGCAGGACTAAGCCCGATGGTTACCGGAAAAAGGCTTTGCTGCACCGGCACCGGCCGGCCGGCAAAAGCAGCCGCGTATCTTTCGTATAACACGCGTTCGTGCGCCAGTTGCTGCTGCACCAGCAGGAAACCCGCCGTCAGCGGCGCGATGATATAACGGCCCTCGTATTGCTGATACGCAGCCGGCGACAACAGGTTCCACTTCTTTTTGGGCTGCTCCCAGTCGAATGTAGACACCGGCATTTCTTCTGCCGGGGTCTCCCAGCCTTGCCAGCTTTTCTGTGCCGTTTCTTCAGCAGGGTCCTTGCTGCGTTCGATAAAATGCGCCTGGTTTTTTTCGGTAAAGCCCTGGAACAACCCCGAATGGCGGGCAGCCGTTTGCTGCGCGTCGGTAAAAGGCTTGCTTACCGCATCGAGTTGCTGGATGCCGGCATCGAGGTCGAATTCAAGCGTAGGCATAATACTGAACTGGGCAAGGGCGTGCTTGACCGCCGCCTGCACAAAGGCGTATACGATCTTCTCGTCTTCAAATTTGATCTCCTGCTTGGTAGGATGCACATTCACATCGATCTGGGTGGGATCGAGGTCGATGAACAGTACAAACAAGGGAAAGCTGTCGGCAGGGATCAGGTCGCGGAAGGCCTGCATCACGGCATGCTGCAGGTAGCCGCTCCTGATAAACCGGTTATTGACAAAAAAATACTGGTCGCCCCTGGTTTTTTTGGCCGTTTCGGGCTTGCCGATAAAGCCCTGAATGTTGAGGTAATCGGTCTGCTCCTGCACCGGAACCATTTTGGCATTGTAATGATTACCGAGCAACTGCACGATGCGCTGTTTCAGCGAGCCTTTTTCGAGGTGGAAGAGCTCCTGGCCGTTGTTCACCAGCGAAAAAAATAGCTGGGGGAAGGCCATCGACACGCGCATGAACTCGTCAACGATATGGCGCATTTCGGCGGCATTGCTTTTCAAAAAATTCCGGCGGGCAGGCACATTGAAGAACAGGTTCTTCATGGCAATGCTGGTTCCTGCCTGCCAGGCCGAGGGCTCCTGCAGCACCACCTGGCTGTTCTCCACTTCTATATAAGTGCCGGTTTCGTCTTCGGCACGGCGGGTTTTAAGCTCCACCTGCGATACAGCCGCTACCGAGGCCAGGGCCTCGCCCCTGAAGCCCATGGTATGAATATGAAACAGGTCGTTGATATCCCTGATTTTGGAGGTAGCGTGACGTTCAAAGCAAAGCCGCGCATCGGCGGCGCTCATCCCCTTTCCGTTATCGACCACCTGTATCAGTGATTTGCCCGCGTCGGCTATGATCAGCCGGATCTCGGTAGCGCCGGCGTCTACAGCATTTTCGAGCAGCTCCTTAACGGCGCTCGCTGGCCGCTGGATCACTTCTCCGGCGGCAATCTGGTTGGCGATATGATCGGGTAATAACTGTATGCTGTCTGCCACGCTTCCCAAAAGGTTGAACGGCAAAAATACGAAGCGGCGGGCAGACTAATAATCGCGGTAAAATTTCAGCAGGAATTGCTCGATCTGCCTTCTGACCGCTCCGGCTGATCCCCGGTGATTGTTCACCAGCACGGAAAATACGAGGTGGCGGCCCTTTTTGGTGGTAAGATAACCGCTGAGCGCCAGTTGCCCGCCCAAGGTGCCGGTTTTGGCATGCAGGGCGGCGCCTGCCTCCTTGTACAGTCCCGCGAGCGTGCCTTCATTACCCGCGGGCAGAATTGTATAGAGGCGCCGCTCGGGAAACTCCGATTTCATTTTTTTCAGCAGCCAGACCAGGTTCTGCGGACTCACCAGGTTATACCTGCTCAATCCGCTGCCGTCCACCCAGTGCAGCGACTGCGGCATGCCGGTATAAAACATCGTGGTCAGGCTGTCGATGGCTTTTTCCGAATCCAGCTCACCCAGCAGCCGGTCAGCGATCATTAATATGGTCTGCTCGGCAAAGAAGTTATCGCTTTCATGCATCATGATGGCCAGCATCGAATCAAGCGGTTGCGAGTACAGCAGCTTGTCGGCTTTCCGCACCGATTCGGCCGGTACATACAGCGGCGCCTTGCCGATACTGTCGCGGATCAGGTCGAGCGCCGACAAAAGGCCATTGGTCACAAAAGGCACCTCCACCGAACGAAGCATTTCTTTGCCCTCGTTTACATAAAAAAGGTTTTCATTACGGTCGCGGCTAACCGAAAAGCGATTATTGCCTGACGGCGTAAACTTTACTTTCCACGAGATCTCTGGCTCGGAATAGACAAAGGCTTCGGGCGAAGCCTTTTCATCATCCGCTTTTTCGATGACCTGTGTCCATTTGATCACGTTGCCGTACACGGGCAGCGGACTTTTCTCAGGTGCATAACCGGCATTGAAATCATCCCAGGGCCAGCCGTCGCCGAAGATTTTTCCGGTCCAGTTGCCATCACTAATCACCAATTGCTTATTCGTGTTGCGCAGGAAATCGATCACCGGCTGGTTCCTGAACCGCGGATGGAGCAGCGTGGGGTCTCCCGTAGGCTGCAGGTACACCGTGTCGTCGGCTTCTGCATAGCGAATACCCGGCAGCGAGTCGCCCAGCAATTTCAGGGCGGCATACATGCTCAGCAATTTGGTATTGCTGGCGGGGATGAAAAGCTTTCCCGACTGGTAGTCGCACAGGGTCTTGTTCTTATCGGCGTCTACCACCAGCACCCCCAGGTGCGCGGTCTGCAATTCATCGCCGGTTGCCAGCGTGGTCTGCGCCAGTTTCGACCAGGGTGCGCACGAGGTCATTGCCAGCATACCAGCCAGCACAAAGCGATCAAATGATTTCGGTAGCTGCATAATTCAGGCATTTCTTTCCATGGCGCGCAACCACCTTTCGGGCAGGTCGTTGTGGGTGGCCTGGAGATAATCTTTATAAGAGCAGGGAATGAATTGCTCGTTCGGCAACTGCATCCACCAGCGGTCTGTTTTTTTGCTCTGCAGGAAAACCGTTTCCAGCTCTGCAAACGCGATATTGTATTCGTAAAAGGCATTCCGGTCGCTGAAAGCGGCTTCGCGGCGACCGCGCTGCCGGCCGTCGATAAAATACCATACCATCTGTGCCACTTGCTTCGCGGTCAGCGCATCGGTGTCTTTTGCCGGCTGGTAGCCGTAAATGCCGAAGCTGTTCACCGTTCCGCTCATGCCGGCATAACGGGCAAGTATACACGCTTCTTCGCCATTGAGACCGTTGGGGGATATCGCCGATCCGGGCGCGAATGCATGCGCCAGTGCCGACAGATCAAAGCTCACCAGCGTGCAGTTGCGGATCACGGGCTCCATTTCTTCGATATGGCTTTTAACCTGCCCTACCCGGAAGCAATCGAAGCGCAGCTTGTCCATGTTCTCCAGCATATAAGGATGCACGTAATAGCTCTGGAAAGCGATATGGCTGTAATGCCTGATGAAATTCGGTTCGTTGGTAAGCACTTCCATCAGGAAATGATCGGCCTGCGTCAACGCTTCCATGTCCAGGTCGATCTTCGCGTCTATACAGGCGGCCTCGATGATCTGCTGACGGTCGGCATAAGCATGGTATTGCGGCAGGGTAAGATCGTGCGAGCCGCCGAACAGGATCACTGTTTTACCTGCGTCGGTCAACTCTTTTACCACCAGCTTCAGGGCGGCATAGGTGTCGCTGAGCGAGGCGCCCGCTTTAATGTTTCCCAGGTCGGCAATGGCAATATCGCTGTGCCAGTAAAATGTTTTGTAAAATTCGGCCCGGATAGCATCGGGCGCCGCACTGGCAGGCCGGCCCATACCCAGTCCGCGTTCTTCGCCACAGCCAATAATGACCACCGGTATTTCTTCCAGTGAAGGAAAACTGTCGTCGGTGTGCAGATCGAGGTGCCGGGCCATCTGGCCGGGCCGGTAAGGTTCGTCGCCACTGATAAGGGCCAGGGAAACGGGCGATAAAAAATCTGCCAGGTGCTGCCATTCGCTCATGGCCGCAATATACAGATTGGCCCTTACTTTTGCAGTTCAATAAAAGAACATGACCATCCACAAAGAAGGATATAAAACGATTGCGGTCGCCACCCTCGTTTTTGCCGTGCTGAACCTGCTTTCGTTCTTCTTTATCAGCGCCGCTGCGCCCTGGCTGAGCTGGCTGCTGCTGGTGGTATTGTTCGGCCTGCTGGTTTTTATCATTTCCTTCTTCCGCATACCGCACCGTACCATGACGATGTCGGAGAACCAGGTGATCTGCCCGGCCGATGGCAAGGTGGTAGTGATCGAAGAGATCACCGACGTGGAATATTTCAAGGACCGGCGCCTGCAGGTGAGTATTTTCATGAGCCCCGCCAACGTGCACGTGAACCGCAACCCGGTATCGGGCGAAGTGGTGTACAGCCAATACCACAAGGGAAAGTACCTGGTGGCCTGGGATCCGAAATCTTCTACCGAAAACGAACGCCACAGCGTGGTTATCCGGAAAGGGAATACAGAGATATTGGTGAAGCAGATCGCCGGAGCGCTCGCGAAACGCATTGTGAACTACCTGCAACCCGGCATGAAAGTAAAGCAGAACGAAGAGCTGGGATTCATCAAATTTGGCAGCCGGGTCGACGTGCTGCTGCCCGTCGGCACGCAGGTCAACGTATCGCTGAACGAGCACGTGAAAGGCGGCGTTACCGTGCTGGCCACCTTGTAAGAGGCGGCGGAATCAGGCTTACCAAAACCTGGCCGTATCAGAAAATCGCTTCCATCTCTTTCAACGAATAGACCGTATAGGTGGGTTTGAAATCGGTGACGCTGTTCGTATGGTTTACATACACCTGGTCCATTCCCGCATTGGCCGCACCCATGATGTCGGCGTCGATGCTGTCGCCGATCATAATACTGTTATCGGCGCGGGCGCCCGTCAGTGTAAAAGCATAATCGAATATCTCTTTGTGCGGCTTGAGGCTATTGCTTCCTTCTGACGTAATCACCTGGCCGAAGTATCCCGTAAGGCCGGCGTTTTTTATTTTCTCGTGCTGCGTTTTTTCAAATCCGTTGGTGATCAGGTGCAGCTCATATCCCTTGTTGCGCAGATAGTCGAGTAATTCGATGGTATGTGGAAATACCAGCCGGCGGGTAGGCAGCAGTCGCAGGAATTCATCGCCCATGGCGCGCGCCAGCTTGTCGTCGCCGATCTTAAAATCAAGCAATGTATGCCACATGCGTTTCCAGCGAAGCTCATCTACTTTAATAAAACCCTTCCGATAGCGGTCCCACAGCTTTTCGTTGTGCGAAAGGTATGTTCGGTAAAACCGGTCGAAATCCGTAATTCCACGGTCGTGCAGCGAAAGAGTACGATGTAGTTCTTCCAGCGTTTGCTTCGCATTACTGTCAAAATCCCACAAAGTATGATCCAGATCAAAAAAAAGATAGCGATAGGCCTTCATAATC
>JBDHYM010000016.1:0-30547 GCA_039811405.1 Flavihumibacter sp.
AGTCCGAGCGACACCCCCTGCTCATCGCCGATGAGGTTCTGGCCACCGTCGCCCCGGGTGAGCGACAGGTATCCCGTCTTTAGCTTCCGCTCTTTCGCCATATAGGCCAGCAGGCGGGTATTCTCATCGTCGGGATGGGCGGCGATGTAAAGCACCGCGCCCAGCACCTTCAGTTTCTGGAGATTGAGCAATATATCGGCCGAAGACTCGGCAACAGGCGATTGCGCGCGCGCATGGGTAGCGGCTGCAAGCAGGAAAAAAAGAAAACAGTTTCTCATCGGTACAGTTTGGTTATTGACCTACCAGGAAAACAGCATTGGCGAACAACAGTTTTCCATTCTCCCAGAAGCTGCGGAAGATCGGGTCGTCAGCAAAGAAAACGACCTGGCCGCGACCCAGGGTCTGCACGCCTATCAATAAGCCGTCTTTTAATTTATTCTTAATAGCGCTGCCGGTAAAGCCGGCCACATAATTGTCTTTTCTCAATACGCCCACATTCCAGCCATTGTCTTTGGCATATTCATACAGGTTCGTGTCTTGCTTCAGCGTATAATAGAAATTCGGATAACCGAAGCCGAGCGGGTGTGTATTATCGAGCTCCACCTTGAATATCGATCCGGGCATGCTTCCGGTGAGGTAGTCCTTCTCCCGGTCTTCATATTTCTTCAGCAGCGAATAATCGGTTTTCTTATCGTCTTTCTTGTCGTCGTTGTCGTGGTCTTCTTTCAGCTTGAAGCCCCAGTCGCCGCGGGCCATCTGTGCTACTGCGGCTTCCAGCGCAATGATTTTTCCGCCCCGGCGAACCCAGTTCTTCAGGTCTTCGTTGTTCTCCTTGCGGCTAAGAAAATCGTAGCGTCCATCAGCGATGATCAGCACATCGAATTCACGCATGCCTTCCCGCAGGAAATCGTTCGCACTGAGCAAGGTCAGCGGATAGTCGAGCTGCTGGTCGAAAAAATGCCATATCTCGCCTGCGCCGAGCGAGGAAGTATTGTCGCCGGTGATCAGCGCCACGCGGGGTGCGTTGATGATGCGTACGCGGCTGGAGCCGAAATCAGCGCCTTTGTCGACAAAGCCGGAAGCGATGGGATACACAACAGATTGCGTGGCGCGGGCGGCTTCTTCAACCACCTTTTGCACAGGGCGGCCATTGTTAGACGCGCGGGTAACCAGCAAGGTTCCTTTTTCAAAGCTCTCTTTTCCGATGCTGAAAGGTTGCTCGGCATACCGCACGCGGATGTCTTTCTTCAGTACGGCGGCGAGGAATTTCGCACTGTTGAGGCCATCCCACTTTATCGCATAGGCATACGCGTTATCCATGCCCGCCGGTGAGGCAACGGCCGGTGCAGTTTTGGAAGTCGCATTGTTGTATGCGGCAAGTCCGTAGGTATTCAGGCCAAAAACATACGGCATTGCCCAGGCTGTTATGTCATAAGTGGCCGAGTCGGTAATGCGCGATGTCCTTTCAAAAAGAACTTTTATCAGGTTCGCTTTGGCCTGGTTGGCATTTACCACAACATCGCCGGGTTCTGTTTTGAAGTTTTCCTGCCTGCCGGTGAAATAATTAAGGCCGTTAAGGCTGGCCGGGCTGGCATACGCCCAGTCGATCGCGTTTTTATCGAGCAATTGCTGCAGGCGTGTCATGCGATCGGTTCCGTCGTTGCGGATCACCCAGCTCTTGAATTCGCCGGGCGGGTTCGACAATGTTTTCTGGAAGTAGGTCCTGAATTCCCGAACGAGGTCTGTGGCATGTTGTGACGCCATTTCAACGGTGCTCATCCCGGTGGTGAAATGGTGCAGCGCTCTTTCGCGCAGGGTAAGGGTATCGCCCTCATCGTTCACGATGCCCAGGCCGGCACGGATGCCGCCCTGCTCAAAGGTCATACCGATCGAACCGCTGTAAATCGGGTAGGTATCGCCGTAAGAGGGATAAAACAGGTCGAACCGCTCTTTGGTGAAATAGAGCCAGCCGTTCTTATCGAAATATTTTGCGTGATTCTTGCCGATGATCACCTGGAAATCGCGCTGCCATTTGCTGATCACATCATGGAAAGGCTCGGCGGCCGGCGCGAAATAATAAGGTTCGTTGATACCCTGCTCGTGAAAATCGACATGTATCTGGGGCAGCCACTGGTTGTATTTGGGCACCCTCGCCTGGCTTTCTTTTTGCGATTGCCAGGCCCAGTCGCGGTTGAGGTCGAAATTGTAGTGGTTGCTTCTGCCGCCGGGCCATGGTTCGCGGTGTTCACGCGCCAGGGGGTTCAGGTTTATATTCTGTCCGATCACGGTGGTGTACCAGTTCACATAGCGATCGCGGCCGTCGGGATTGAGGCAGGGGTCGATCAGCACCACTACGTTCTTCAGCCATTCGCGTGTCTGCGAATTGGCGGGGTTCACCAGCTCGTAAAGGGTCATCATCGCCGCTTCGGATGAGGAGGTTTCGTTGCCATGAACATTATAGCTCAGCCAAACGATGGCGGGCGCAGGCTCGACCGGCGCGGCTTTGTCGCGGGTGGCATTGGCCAGCCGCAGGTTGTTCAGCCTGATTTGCTCTATGTTCTGCAGGTTCTCGGGCGATGCGATGGTGGCCAGTAACAGTGGCCGCCCTTCGTTGGTCTCGCCAAACTGTTCCAGCTTAACCTGCGTGGCTGCCTGTTCAGCCACGTGCCTGAAATATTGAACGATCTTGTAATGGGGAGTGTATTTTTCGCCCGGCTTATACCCCAGGAACTGTTCGGGGCTCTTCAGTTGCGCAACAGACAGCAAGCCGCTTACCAGCCATGCGCCCAGCAGTAAAAATTTTTTCATGCCGTAATTTAGGGATTTTCACCCGTCGGGTGGCACCCGACGGGTAATACCTGACGGGTGCCACCCGACGGGTGAAATAACCTGGACAAAATCCGGTGTTTTAACGAGTAAAAAAACAGCGGGCAGCCTTCAGTTTTGCCATATGGCAAGTCACTATTCCAAACTAATACCGGGTCGGTTCGCCCATATTTGCAATCGCGCCGTCGGCACCGATAAAATGTTTTTAACGGAAGAGAACTACCTGCGTTTTCTTCATATGCTACAAGAAGCGCTCGCCGACATAGCAGAAATCAACGCATATTGCCTTTTAAGCAACCACTATCATTTATTGGTCCGGTTGCATGAAACCAGTAACCACGACCTTCTCAAAAACGCCCTTAATAAAGTTCAAAGCAAATATGCAAAGGCTTTTAACCGGGAAAACGGCAGAAAAGGCGGCCTTTTCATGCGTCCGTTTAAGCGAAAGGCCATCCAGAACGACGCACACCTGGCCTATATAACATGGTACATCCATCGAAACCCATTGCATCACCGGTACACCAAAAACTGGCGAACCTGGCCGTATTCTTCCTACGGCGTATACGATCAGGAGCGCAGCTCCTTTATAAAAACCGGTGATCTGATCTGTTTTTTCGGCGGAACAGATCGATTCAAGCACTACCATGAACTAAACAGCGATGCCTATTTGAATGGGGACACAGAACTGCACCTTGAGTAATTTTTTTTACCCGTCGGGTAGCACCCGACGGGTGCCACCCGACGGGTGCCACCCGACGGGTGTAAATCCATATATTCGTATTATGACACGTTTTGCGTTAATTGTTCTGCTTTGCGGCGCCATGCTGCCCGCGACCGCACAGACCGCCTACCAGTACAGCATCCAGAAAACCGCCTCCGGCAAAAATGGTGCGGTGGTCTCGGCACACCCGCTCGCCAGCGAAGCCGGCCTTCTCATGCTGCAAAAAGGCGGCAACGCCGTCGACGCCGCCATCGCCACACAACTGGCGCTGGCTGTGGTATACCCCGCCGCAGGCAATATCGGCGGCGGCGGTTTCATGGTGCTGCACCTGGCCAATGGACGTAACCTCACGCTCGACTTTCGCGAAAAAGCGCCATTGGCCGGCCACCGCGATATGTACCTCGATGAAAAGGGCGAAGCCGACCTGAATAAAAGCCAGCACGGCCACCTCGCTGCCGGCGTACCAGGCACCATAGCCGGCATGTTCCAGGCTATGCAATATGCCCGGCTGCCATTCAAAACCATCGTACAACCGGCCATCGACCTGGCGGCAAAAGGATTCGCTATCACCGAAGCCGAAGCGCACAACCTCAACGGCAGTAAAGAGAATTTCCTGAAATACAATACCCGCCCCACCGTCTTTGTAAGAAGCAATGCCTGGAAAGCAGGCGACACCTTGCTACAAAAAGAACTGGCAAAAACACTGGAGCGCATCCGCGACCAGGGACAAAAAGGTTTTTATGAAGGCCGTACCGCCCAGCTCATCGTCGCAGAAATGAAACGGGGTAAGGGACTTATTACCATGGAAGACCTGAAAAAATACCAGGCAGTATGGCGTACCCCCTCCACCTTTCAGTATAAGGGATATGAAATCATTACCATGCCCCTCCCCAGCAGCGGCGGAGTGCTGTTGCCCATGATGATGAAAATGACCGAACGGTTCCCCATCAGCCGCTATGGCTTCCATTCCGATTCGGCCCTGCAACTGATGACCGAAATCGAACGGCTCGCGTATGCCGACAGGGCCAAATTTCTCGGTGATCCCGATTTTTACCCCGTACCTGTAAGCGCCCTTACCAGTGAAGAATACATCACCCAGCGGCTGAAGCTGTACCGGCCTGGTATTGCCGGCAACAGCAACGATATCCAGGCAGGCGACACACCCAAAGAAAGCGAGCAAACCACCCATTTCAACACGATCGACAAAGAAGGCAACGCCGTCTCCATTACCACTACCCTCAATGGCGGTTACGGATCGCACACCGTAGTGGGCGGTGCCGGTTTTTTACTCAACAACGAAATGGACGATTTCAGTGTAAAGCCCGGCGTGCCCAATATGTTCGGCGCCGTTGGCGGAGAAGCCAATGCCATTGAACCCGGCAAGCGGATGCTCAGCTCCATGACGCCCGTGATCGCGCTGAAGGGCGGACAGCTTGCCATCGTAACCGGCACCCCCGGTGGCACCACCATTACAACCTCTGTGTACCAGACACTGGTCAACCTGATCGACTTCAACCTCTCGCCTGCCGATGCCGTAAACAAGCCGAAATTCCATATGCAATGGCTGCCTGACCAGGTGTTCGTAGAGAAGGAATTTCCCGCCGAAAAAACAGCAGCCCTCGAAAAAATGGGTTATAAAGTGGTAAGCCGGGGGCGTATCGGCCGCACTGAACTCATCGTGCGGCAACCCGACGGCAGCTACCAGGCCATTGGCGATTTCCGGGGCGACGACTCAGTAGCGGGTTACTGATCACCGTTAGTTCGGCCAACCGTACTAGAAATACCGCAGGGGATTACGTTTACCTTCGTAGATATACTGCTTCACGTTCATCCAGAAGGCCGCAAAAATGTAAAATATAATGGGCGAGCCCATCGTTAACACCGAAATATACATGAAGTAACGGCGAATGGTGGCTGGCGCAATGCCTATCTTTTCACCCAGGTAGGAACAAACACCAAACACATGCCACTCGATAAAGTGCTTGATATTCTTCATGCCGCAATTTACACATTTAATTGGTAATTTTACAATCTCCAACCCCCTGAAGTGGTTAAAACAACAAACAACACACTATGGTTTTCGACCTCGAGATGATCAAAAAGGTGTACGCCCAATTCCCTGCCCGGGTAGCTGCTGCCCGGAAAGTAGTGGGTCGTCCGCTGACCCTTACCGAAAAAATTCTGTATGCCCACCTCTGGCAGGGTGAAGCCTCCCAGGCTTTTGAAAGAGGAAAAAGCTATGTTGATTTTGCACCCGACCGCGTGGCGATGCAGGATGCGACGGCCCAGATGGCCCTGCTGCAGTTCATGCAGGCAGGCCGTAACAAAGTAGCCGTTCCCTCTACCGTACACTGCGATCACCTGATCGTAGCGAAAACCAATAGCCAGGTCGACCTGGAGCGCGCCGTAAACGAAAGCCGTGAGGTGTACGACTTCCTGGCCTCCGTTTCCAATAAATACGGTATCGGGTTCTGGAAGCCCGGCGCCGGCATCATTCACCAGGTGGTGCTCGAAAACTATGCTTTCCCCGGTGGTATGATGATCGGTACAGACTCCCATACCGTGAACGCCGGCGGCCTTGGTATGATCGCCATCGGTGTAGGCGGCGCCGACGCCTGCGACGTGATGAGCGGCCTGGCCTGGGAGCTGAAAATGCCGAAGCTTATTGGCGTTAAGCTGACGGGTAAGCTGAGCGGCTGGACAGCCCCTAAAGATGTGATCCTGAAAGTAGCCGGTATCCTCACCGTAAAGGGCGGCACCGGCGCCGTGGTTGAATATTTCGGCGAAGGCGCTTCTGCCATGAGCTGCACCGGCAAAGGCACCATTTGCAACATGGGGGCTGAAATCGGCGCTACCACGTCCACTTTCGGCTACGATGATTCCATGAGCCGTTACCTCAAAGCCACCGGTCGCGCTGACGTGGCTGCCCTGGCTGATTCCATCAAAGAACACCTGACCGGCGACGCCGATGTATATGCCAATCCCGAAAAATACTTCGACCAGGTGATCGAGATCAACCTCAGCGAGCTCGAACCTCACCTGAACGGCCCCTTCACCCCCGACCTGGCTACCCCCCTGTCGAAAATGAAAGAAGAGGCCGCCAAAAATAACTGGCCCACTAAAATTGAAGTGGGGCTGATCGGGTCGTGCACCAACTCTTCGTATGAAGACATCAGCCGCTCGGTGAGCCTGGCCAAACAAGTGGCGGAAAAGGGACTCACCCTGAAATCCGAATTCACCATCACTCCCGGCTCCGAGCAGGTGCGGTACACCATCGAACGCGACGGCTTTCTCGACGTTTTTCAAACCATCGGCGCCACGGTATTTGCCAACGCCTGCGGTCCCTGTATCGGTATGTGGGAACGCGTGGGCGCCGAAAAACAGGAGCGTAATACCATCGTGCATTCTTTCAACCGCAACTTTGCCAAACGCGCCGACGGTAACCCGAACACCCTCGCTTTCGTGGGCTCACCCGAAATCGTGACTGCCCTGGCCATCGCGGGCGATCTCAGCTTCAACCCCGCTACCGATACCCTCGTTAACAACAAAGGCGAGAAAGTAAAACTCGATCCTCCCTCGGGCGACGAACTGCCGGTTAGGGGATTTGCCGTTGACGATCCCGGTTACCTGGCGCCTGCGGCGGATGGCAGCGATGTGAAAGTGATCGTTGACCCCGCGTCAAAACGCCTGCAGTTGCTCGATCCATTTGCCCCCTGGGAAGGTACTGATCTCAAGGGCCTGAAACTGCTGATAAAAGCAAAGGGCAAGTGTACTACCGACCATATCTCGATGGCCGGCCCCTGGTTGAAATTCCGCGGCCACCTCGACAATATTTCCAACAACCTGCTGATCGGCGCGGTGAATTTCTTCAACGAGAAAACCGACAACGTAAAGAACCAGCTCACCGGTGAATACGGCCCCGTACCAACCACCCAGCGGGCCTATAAAGCCGCCGGCATAGGCACCATCGTAGTGGGTGATGAAAACTACGGCGAAGGCTCCAGCCGCGAGCACGCCGCCATGGAACCCCGCCACCTCGGCGTACGGGCCGTACTGGTAAAAAGCTTCGCGCGCATTCACGAAACCAACCTGAAAAAACAGGGTATGCTGGCGTTGACCTTTGCCGATAAAAGCGACTACGACAAGATCCTGGAAGACGATACCATTGACATCAACGGGCTTACTTCCTTTTTGCCGAACAAGCCGCTGGAGATCGTGCTGCACCACAAAGACGGCAGCACCGATACCATCCTGGCCAACCATAGCTACAACGAGCAACAGATTGAATGGTTCAAGGCGGGAGCGGCGCTGAATATCATCCGGAAAGAATTCGCGAAAAAATAGTTCGCGTTGAAATCCCTTATAAAAAGGCTGCCTCCACACCAGGAGGCAGCCTTTTTTTATTGCTGCCGGAGCAAAGCCGCAAATCTTCCTATTTGATAAGATAAAACTCATACCGGAAACAGGCACCGGGAAATACGGGAAATTTCCCGTACCCCCGCGGTGGATTCTACCCTGGTACGGTTCCTGCATGGGCACTAGTTTTACAGTGAATTCTATGTTCGGTCAGTCAAGGTTGTGGTAGCCCGGATGGGTGCCACAGCCCTACTGGCTGCTGGCCTGTGCACCTCCCAAAAAGAAACTACCTTTAAAGCAACGTCAAAACAAATCTTTTGCCATGAAGAAACTGATCTTTTTTCTGCTCCTTGCTGCAACCCTGGGTTCCTGCGGTGTTCAAAGCAAATTGAATGACGCCACGCCCGAAAAGTTCAATGCCAGACCCATAACCATGGAAGAGGCCGCCAAACTGCAGGATGCTTTTGCTGCCGACAAGAAAATGCAACGCTCTTTTAAACGGGGCATGATGATCCCTGCCGGCGCCGTAAGGGCCATCCTGGAAACAGGCGCCGACGAAATCAATGTTTTCTACGGAAAAGACCCTGCCTACATCAGCCCTGTTTTCGTTGTATACGGTTCCGTTACGAACCGGAAACCTGCCGGCGCTGCCGAGCCGCAATACGACCGGGTTGTGTATGTGGTGTACTACCCCTGCCCGACAAACTGTGTACCATAATATATGGATGAATCGCTTGGAACCGTCATTAAGTTCATTATCATTTTAGCCGGTATAACGGCAGGCTTCCGGGAAAGGGAGAAGCTTTCAGCAGCCAACCAGGTTTTCTGGATTTTCCTCATTGTAGCGGCGGGTTGTGAAACACTCGATGTATTAATGGGAAAGTACTATGGCAACAACAGGGTGTATTACCATGTCAGTAAGCCCCTGGCGTATGCATTGCTTACACTGGCGTTGTCGTATGAGATCGGCCGGAGCCGGATTTTTTTTCTCTGGAGTATCCCCGTAGTGGTGCTCTTGTCGGTGCTGAACGGCATCTACCTGCAATCCCCGGGCACCGACCTCAACACCAATATCATTGTACTGACTAGTCTCCTGCTCATCTTGCAGGTGTTGTTTTTTATCGCCCGCCTGTTTGAAGAAGCGAACCGTCAGCAGATGATGTATGAGCATTCGTTCTGGATAGCCCTGGGGATACTCATATTATCGATCACCTCGTTCCTGACCTTGGGACTGTACAATGTACTGATGCAGGATGGGCATGCCAGGATCATTGTTTACCTGATCGTCAGCGAATGGATCTTTTACGGCGCATTTCTTGTTAACTTTCTGGTTCAAAAACCGGCCCGGCCACCTATTCCATGAAACACGCTCCCAGTCAGTTTGAAGTCATTTACACCATGGCGGCAGCCGTGCTGATGATGCTGGCGCTGAGCGGTTTTGTGGTTTACTTCATCTTTGCATCGCAACGCCGCAAGTTGCGGCAGATGCAGGAGCAGGAAAAAATGAAAGCCAGCTATGAGCAGGAAGTGCTTACTACCCAAATTGAGAGCCGCGACCAGACGCTGCGCGATATAAGCCAGGAAATTCATGACAACATGGGACAACTACTGAGCGTATCACGCATCAATCTCAATATCCTGGAAAAGGAGCTGCCCGATCACCCGCAAACCAAACGCATCAAAGACACCAACCTCATCCTGGGTGATGTAATCCGGTACATAAGAATGCTGTCAAAAGGGCTCAACAGCGATATTCTTGCTTCTTACGGACTGCGCGAATCTATCCGCTTCGAGCTCCAGCGAATTGAGCAGGCTGCTTTATTAAAGGTGAATTTCCTGACCGAGGGTGATGACTTTGCGATCGACGACAAAAAAGAAATTGTGATTTACAGAATGGTGCAGGAGATCCTGAACAATATTCTGAAACACGCCGTAGCGACCGAAGTAACTGTATCCATGCGTTATACCGACAGTGATTTCAGCGTTGAGATCAGGGATAACGGCAAGGGGTTTGACCAGGCCGAAACCGCGCAACGCAGTATTGGCGAATCGGGGTCGGGGCTGAGGAATCTTGACAAGAGAGCCGCGCTGGTGGGCGCAAAACTTACGATAAACAGTGTGCCGGGCGAAGGAACCTGCATCCTGATAACTTTGCCAAAATCAGAGAACAATGTCCAATAGCATAAAGAAGCACTCGATCGTAATTGCCGACGATCACCGGCTGATCGCCGAATCGCTTTCACACCTTATCAACGAGATGCCTGAATTCGAAGTGGCTCATGTAGCCAACAATGGCAAAGCATTGCTGGGTTACCTGGAGAAAGCCGGCACGCAGCCGGAGATAGCCATACTCGACATCAACATGCCCCTCATGAACGGCGTAGTAACCGCGCGCGAAATCAGCGCACGATATCCCCTGTTGAAAATGCTGGCATTGAGCATGAACGACGATGAAACTTCTGTTATCCAGATGATCCGCGCCGGCTGCCGGGGTTACCTGCTGAAAGACTGTACGCAGGCCGAACTGCACCGGTCGCTCACCGAAATACTGGAACGGGGCTTTTACTATTCTGAATTTGTAACCGGCAAGCTGATCCACACCATTCACAAAGAAGAAAAAGCGCCGGCGCCGGTTTTCAAATTGTCTGACCGGGAGATGGAATTCATTAAATATGCCGCCTCTGAAATGACATACAAGGAGATCGCTATTACCATGAAGCTAAGCGAACGCACCATCGATGGTTACCGCGAAGCATTGTTTGAAAAGCTCCAGGTGAGAAGCCGGGTGGGGCTGGTATTATTCGCTATCCGCTACGGTTGGGTAAAGGCCGATCCTTTATAACCCGGCAGACCTGCAAAATCCGCCGAACATTACCAACGGGTAGGGCTATCCGCTAAAACTTACCAGCCGATGCCATAATCCTCGCCATGGTTGCTGGAGCCGCCCCAGAAGCTGCCGTGCTTCCAGTCGAAATAGATCGCGTTGATCGGACCCGACGTACGGTCTTCAAAACGCAACTGGTAACCCATTTGCTTCAGTTCCCTCCTGATCCAGTCGGGTGTGCTGCTTTGCAACAGCAGTTGACCGGGGCGGGGCTTCCGGTCTTCATCACCCAGCGACAGCCAGTATTGATACGTGTTGATATTGGCCGCCTCGGCTGCTTCCTGCACGGTCATGCCGAATTCAACCATATTCAGGAAGAACTGCAACAGGTTCTGGTCTTGCGTATCGCCGCCCTGCACGGCAAATGAAAGGAAGGGCTTTCCGTCTTTCAGGGCAAGCGTAGGCGTCAGCGTAACACGTGGCCTCTTTCCGGGGGTCACCACGTTAAAAGGATTCAGCGTTGAGTCGCAAACAAAGCTTTGCATGCGCTGGCTCATGCCCACGCCGGTTTTTCCGGCAATGCAGGCGGGCAGCCAGCCGCCGCTGGGCGTGATCGATACTACCCAGCCGTCTTTATCGGCCGCTTCAACCGAAGTGGTGCCCAGCCACACATTATTGAGATAGGTTTCATTCATCGCCACCGCATTGTCTTTGGCCTTTCCGGCATCACCGGGCCACTGGTCGAGCAGCGCCTTATAGGGATTTGTTTTTCCCTCAAAAGGATATGGGTCGCCCGGCTTCATGGCAGGGTCATTTTTCTCGGGGTTAAAGGTCGCCACCTGTTGTTTGGCATATTCTTTCGACAGCAGTCCTTTTATCGGCTCCTCGGGCGGAAAATAAGGATCGCCATAATAGAAATCACGATCGGCAAAGGCTTTGTTCATTACCTGGTACAGGGTGTGTATATACCGGGCTGAATTGTAGCCCATGCTTTTCAGGTCGAAATTCTCCAGCATATTAAGGCTTTGCAGCAGCATTGGCCCCTGGGTCCACTGCGAAAGCTTGTACACATCGATGCCCTTGTAATTCACCTGCAGCGGCGTTTCCGTGATCACCTTCCAGTTGGCGAGGTCGGCTTCGGTAATAAGCCCGCCCTGCTCCTGGCAGCCGCGAACAAATTCTTTGGCGATATCTCCTTTGTAGAACCGGTCATAGGCTGCATAGATGGCGTCTTTCCGGCTCCTGCCTTTTTTCAGCGCCGCCTTCTCTGCCTCTACCATTCTGGTCAGCGTTTGCAATAAATCGGCCTGTCTGAAAATTTCACCGGGCTCGGGCGCCTCCCGCTTCTCACCGGGATGGGTCAGGAACACTGCTTTCGAATAAGGCCAGGTAGCCAGGCGTTTTTTTTCACGCTCTATATTGTTGGCCGTTTGTGCTTCGATGGGATAACCTGCTGCAAGCTGCATGGCCGGCGCCAGCACATCGGCCAGGCTCATAGTACCGTACTCTGCCAGCATGGTGCACAAGCCACCGGGTGTGCCGGGTGTCACTGCCGCCAGCGCGCCGTATTGCGGCGGAAAATTCATGCCCCTGCTTTTGAAAAAGCCGGGTGTGGCGCCGGTAGGAGCAACACCCAGTGCATTGATGCCAATTACCTTTCCTGTTTTCGGATTATAGATCAGCGCCTGGGTTTCGCCGCCCCAGCTCAACACATCCCACATGGTGCAGGTGGCGGCCAGCATGGCGCAGGCGGCATCAACTGCATTGCCTCCTTGCTGAAAAATGGCTGCCCCGGCCGTCGCGGCCAGCGGTTTGCCGGTAATCGCCATCCAGTGACGGCCATGCAAAACCGGTTTCTGTGTTTGCTGGGCAAGTGAAAAGAGGGGTAATAATGAAAGCAGGAGTAGTTTGGTTCTCATGCCTAAATTTATTTCATTATAGCGAATTATTGCCGCTTTTAAAACCGGTACCGTAACAATCCGCGGATATTAAACGGCGTACCGGGCGTGAAATGAATCTCGGTAACGGGTTCCGCTTCATTTTTCAATCGCGATGTAGTGGCGAACTGGGTCTCATTCCAGGCAACGTTGAAGATATTTTCGGCTACCAGCCCGAGGGTAAATTGCTTCCAGCTATAATTGGCATTCATATCGGTTACGCAATAGCCTTTGGCCACAATGCTGTTGTCTTCATTGGCCGGCCTGTTACCGAGCCACCTTGTTCGGATGCTTCCGCTAAAGCCCGATGGGTGTTTGATGGAAGCGGCGCCGGCAAAACCAAGTAGCGGCGCAAGCGGAATATAGTCCTCCCCTTTTTCGGTCTCCAGCGAACGGGCACGGGTAACCGTAAGATCACCGCTCATAAATATAAATTTACCCAACTGGTAGCGCAGACCCAGGTCGAGGCCCAGCCGCTGTGTTTTGCCGCTGGGCTCCACCACCCCTTCGTCGCCCACATATACAAACTCCTGTTGCAGGTACAAGTACCAAAGAGCGGTATTCACCAGTAATTTGGGAACAGGCTTCCAAATGAGCCCAAGGTCGGCGCCGTAAGCAGCCGGCAGAATCTCGCGGCCCGATTGCGCCACTACTACCCGCGTGTCATTGCTGTGAAAGCCTTTGCCGAGCTTGAGAAAGTACTGGAGATGCGAGTGCTGGTTGTAGATGATATTGAGCTTCGGGCTCGCGACCGATTTCTGCTGCGACAGATTGGTATAACCCGTTGACAGCTTGTCGTTATAGGCAAATTTCAGGAAGTCGAAACGGACAGCCGGATTGAACAACCAGCGTCCCCTGCGGATCTCGGCGCCGGCAAAACCATACATATCGGTTTCGTTGACAATACCCAGCCTGATCTGCTCCAGCGTGGTATAACGGTTAAGGGTATGTGCCAAACCGATATCACTGACCGCATCGTTCCTGAAGCCGATGCCTGCCTGCAGGTTGGCAGGCAGGTTGAACAGGCTGCTCTCTTTTTCCAGGGCCGATTCAAAACCCGCCATATTTCTTTTTTCCGTTTGCCTGATCTGGTCGCCATTTACAGGGTCGTTGAGAAAGAAGGTGAAATTGGAAAAAAGATCAAAATCATACCGGCTAAACCATGCATTGGTTTTTACAAGGGTATTCTCGTCCAGGCGCTTCTCCAACTGGAGGTTGATATTGGTGCGATGGGTAATACCGCCTTCGGTATTGTCGATCGCCCCAAAACGGGTGATTAGTCCCGCGTCGACGGCCCGCTGAGGCACCTGTCCGCTGGCATCCCAACTACTGCCCAGGTGAGTAAAGCCCGCAGACAACTTTCCACCGCCAGGCAGGTATGCCGTGTATTTACCGGCCAGGTTCAACCGGCTGAACTGCTGCGGCGCTACAAAGTAGCCATCTGTCATCATATAATCGGCCGCCACCCAGGCGCTTTGCCGGTCGTTGTTCAGCAGGCTGAACAGGCCCTGCATCTTATAGGTATTGAACCTGCCGGCTTCCAGCGTAACGGAGCTGCTTTCCAGCCGGTCTTTGGTTTGAAAAGCGACATAGCCTGCCGTGGCCAGATTGCCTTTGGAAGCTGTATAGGGCCCTTTGTCGAAATCAATCTTATCGATCGTTTCAGGTACCAGGAAATGCAGGTCGGCATATCCCTGTCCGTGAGCATGGCTTACCATATTTACCGGCATGCCGTCGACACTGATATTGATGTCGGTGCCATGATCGATATCGAAGCCCCGCAGAAATATTTGTTCGGCTTTACCGCCGCCGGCATGCTGGCCTATAAACAGCCCCGGCACCTTGCGCAGCAATTCCTGCGAACTGTTCACGGGGTTGGTTTGCAGATCGACTGCAGAGATCGCCTGGAAATGATTTACGGAAGCCGTGATCGACACCTCACTCAACTGGAAAGCCGTCGCCAGCAATACAACATGGAGCGTGTCGCTGTTTGCCTGCACGGTGAGCGGCAGGTACGACACCTGGGTGATTCGCAGCGAGTCGCCCCGCCGGGCGTCGTTAAGCCGGAAAAAACCCGATTCATTGCAATGGCTGTGCATACCCGTGCGGAGGTTGCTGACCGTAGCGCCGGCCAGCGCTTTTTTGTCGTCACCTTTTACATAACCCACTATACCCTGGGCTGCTGCAACTGTGGCAGCCAGTTGAAGCAACACCATATAACTTATTCTCCGTATCAGGTAGCCGGTTGCCGTTCGCCGGCACGCCCGTTCCGGAACAGCACATACATTGTTATACATAATAAGGCAAAGAAAGCAATTATCTGTTTTTGCACCGGTCATTTAAACTGCGCAAGCGGCAGAAGCGTACATCAATACTTTATTTCTGCACTGAACCTTGCTTCCCCGCTGCCCAGCTCTGCGGCCGCCGCATTGCTGATGCGAATGGTCAGCCCGGCATTTTCCTTGATATCAGACAAATTGCCCAGCACCTTTGCATATACCGATTTATTGTTGCCGGTATTGGTGACCTGCACAATCGATCCTACGGGCACATTGTCCATCAGGGCATAATATTTCCCATCGTTCCAGCCGCTCGTGCTTCGGAAAATGGTTGCCGGCCCCTTGCTGGTCCTGGCGCCGCCGGAAAACTGGTTCCTGAAATAGCCGCCATTGAACGATGCCTCGCGCGCATTGCCTGCCGGTGTAGCTGCTACCGGCGCGCCGGCAGCAGCAGCGGGTGCAGTGGATTCATTTTTCGCCGTGGCGATGGGAGTGTACAAGGGCTTATTGTCTTTGGCCGCGGGTGACGACACCACCGGTGAAGAAGCGGCCGCTGCCGGTACCGGTCCTGCCAGCGAAGAAGGGTTGACAGACGCAAGGGCACTCTGGTCTTTTTTTACTTTCAGGTAGCCGACCACCAGGGTCATTCCTGCTTTCACCTGGTTACGGGTTATATGATTCCATTTCTCCAGCGATTCAATCGGCACTTTATTGTGGTTGGTGCTTATCCGGAACATCCACTCTCCTTCTTTCACCGTATGATACACCGGCACCAGCACTTCGTCGCCTGCCTTTGTATCGTTCTGTGAAAAGTTGGCGGCTGTAAGCGGTATTTTAACCACCTGGCCTATCGATAAGCCCGCATTGATGTCTTTGTCGTTATACGCGCCGATGTCTTTGGGAGAGATATTATACGTACGGCCAATGCTATACCAGGTTTCTTTGGCTTCTGTTTTGTGGTTGAGGTAGAGCGCTGATCCGGCCCCCTGTACCTGGAGACTGGGCTGGGCATATCCAAAAAGAAAAGAAAATGCCAGTAATGAGCAGAGAAATGGCTTCTTCAGCATAAGGAAATGAATTTTACTATCGTCAAATATCGGTTATTCCCCCCAAATTACCGACGGTCGGCCGCTTTAAGGATGCGCCATGCCGACGGGTAATAATTGTTCACACGATTGCCCAGTAATTTGATCCAGCCCAGGCATTGCTCTTCGTATTTCACCAGGGCCCAGCCTTTAAAGTCAGCCGCGGGGTGGATTTCCTCCCGGCGCAGGTATTGCAGCGCTTCTTCACGTGCGAGCGATATCGACGGCAGACCGGGATTGATCCACTGGCTCAATGCCAACGCAGGATCGGGCACCAGTTGCTCGCCGGCCAGTTTTCCCATAATGATACCCGCGTTTTTAATATAAATACCGGGCAGCCGGGAAAGCGCTTGTTCCACACCGTTAGTAAATCCGTGTATGGCCGCGGGCAATTGATAAAACCGGACCGGCTCCGGCGCATGGAGCCAGGGCGCCAGCAACGCCGACTGTTTCTTTGGAACGGCTTCGTACTTCGGCTTGCCCGACGCGCTCCTGCCGTCGTCCGCTCCGTCGCCTTTTTTACGAAATACCGTCATAAAAAAACCCTCTCCCCGCAGCTTATCGGGATAGAAGCGATAGCCATATGCGCCTTGCGACGACCGGCTTTCAACGATATGCCAGGCAGGATCTGTTTTCAACGCCACGGACTCCAGCGCAAAATCGCGAAGCAGCCAGTCTGCTATTGCTTCGTCTTCTTCCACGCTGTACGAACAGGTCGAATACAGCAGTAACCCGCCGGGCTTCAATGCGGGCAGGTAACCGGCCAGTATCCGTTGCTGTCGCTGGCTGCAAAGTGTTACCAGGTCGGCGCTCCAGGTATCAACAGCCGCTTTATCACGCCTGAATAAACCGCTCCCGCTGCAGGGTGCATCTACCACCATCAGATCGAACAGAGCGCCAAGCTTATGAAAAGCCGCGGGGTCGCTGTTGGTAATGATGCTCTTCGGGCTTCCCCATTTCAGCAGGTTCTCTTCCAATACATTCACCCTTGTTTTGATTACCTCGTTGCTGACCAGCACACTGCCGGCCGGCAGCAATGATAACAGGTGCGTTGATTTACCACCGGGGGCAGCGCAACCATCCAGCGCCAGCACCGGCCGGTCGGCGGGCAGGCATTGCCTTAGGGCTTGTTCCAAAAACATACTGCTGGCTTCCTGTACGTAAAATACGCCCGCATGCAGCCAGGGCTCGAAAGTAAAAAAAGGCCGCTCAGCCAGGTAATAGCCGTACCGGCTCCAGGCTACTGGCGATTGCAGTGAAAAGGACAAACCGGCGGGCTCTTTCCATTTCGCAGGATTGATGCGAAGCGATACCACTTGTTCACCGGAAGCATGTACGGCGGTAAATTTTTCGGCGTCGAAACCGGGTGCGTCGTGCAGCGACGATAAGAAGGAAGAAGGCAGCATCAGGTGTTTTTAATCTCGGCAACCAGGTCTTGCAGCACTTTTTTGGCGTCGCCGAACAGCATAGAGGTACGCGGACTAAAAAACAACTCATTCTCTATGCCTGCATAGCCGGGTTTCATGCTTCGTTTATTGACGATGCAATTGCGGGCCAGCTCCACATCCAGTATCGGCATACCGTAAATGGGCGAAGATTTATCATTTTTAGCGGCCGGGTTCACCACATCGTTGGCGCCCAGCACCATCACCACATCCACCGTCGGAAACTCTTCATTGGCCTGCTCCATTTCCAGCAGGTTTTCATACGCCACGTCGGCTTCGGCCAGTAATACATTCATGTGCCCCGGCATGCGGCCCGCTACGGGATGAATAGCGTATTTAACGTCTACCCCACGGCTGGTAAGCAGTTTCTCCAGCTCGTGGCATACGTGCTGGGCCTGCGCCACCGCCAGACCGTAACCCGGCACAATCATTACTTTATTGGCATAAGCCAGCACTACCGCCGCATCAGAAAGGGTGATCTCTTTATAGGCGCCCTGCGCACCCGCGCCAGCGGCACCCGTTTTGTTGCCGCCGAAAGAGCCGATCAGCACATTCAGCAGGCTGCGGTTCATCGCCTTACACATTAATATCGTCAGCAGCGTGCCCGCGGCTCCCACCAGGATACCACCCGTCAGCATGGCTTTGTTATCGTAGAGAAATCCGCCGCAGGCGGCAGCCACACCGGTAAACGAATTGAGGATGGAGATCACCACCGGCATATCGGCGCCGCCAATGGGCAGCACAAAGAAGAGCCCGTAAACAACCGATAAAACCAGGATGGTATAAAACAACGGCAAGCTTACCAGCGAATGCGTTACCATCCAGCCGCCCATCACCAATGCCGCCAGCAGCACGATCATATTGATATAGTGCTGGCCCGGGAAAGCAAAGTCTTTCACTCTGCCATTCAGCTTTCCCCAGGCAACCATCGAGCCGGTAAAAGAAACCGTTCCGATCAGCAGGCCGGCCAGTATGATCAGCAGTTCCGTACGGAGATCGCCATGCGGCGCTTTCGCCAGGTGATTGAATTCGACGATCGAGATCAGCGCCGCGCAGGCGCCACCCATGCCGTTGAACAGACTCACCATTTCAGGCATGGACGTCATTTTCACTTTCTTCGCAGAAACAGCGCCGATCACTGCACCGATCAGTATGCCGCCGAATATCCAGCCGTAGTTTCCCAGCGACCTGCCCGCTTCATCGTGATAACCGAAGATGGTGCCCACGATAGCGAGAAACATGCCCGCGGCCGCGATCAGGTTGCCCCGGCGCGCCGTGGTAGGATGCGAAAGCATTTTTAGCCCGGCGATAAAGCTCACCGAAGCCAGCAGGTATATCAGCGTAAGGATCGGCATAGCTTATTTCGCTTTCTTGTTTTTAAACATTTCGAGCATGCGGTCGGTTACCACGAATCCGCCGACCACATTCAGGGTGCCCAGTATTACGGCGAGAAAGCCCAGCACCAGGGCCACATAGTTGTCGGGTTCGGCCTTTCCCATCACGATGATGGCGCCGATGATCACTACGCCATGAATGGCATTGGCGCCGCTCATCAGCGGCGTGTGCAATACACTGGGTACGCGTCCGATCACTTCTATTCCCAGGAAGATCATCAGCACTACGATATAGATATAGTCCTGGTGTGCAGCAATGCTTTCTAACAGGTTGCTCATGCTGTAACGGGTTTTACACGTTCGTGAACTAGTTGATGGTCATGCGTAATGCAGGCGCCTTTCACCAGGTCATCGTCCCAGTTCAACTGCAGCGCCCCTTCTTTGGATAGGATGAGCGCCAGGAAATTCAGCAGGTTTTTACCGTACAATTTACTCGCGTCTGAAGGCATGCTGGCCGCGAGGGCGGAGTCGCCCACAATGGCAACACCGCGATGGCTGACGGTTTCATTGTTTTTTGTCAGCGAGGTATTACCGCCGGTAGCGGCGGCGAGGTCGATGATGACCGATCCCGGTCGCATGGATTCGATCATGGCGGTGCTGATCAGCAGGGGCGCCTGTTTGCCGAATAGCTGCGCCGTGGTAATGACGATATCCGATTTTTTAACGGCGGCGGCGATGGCCTCGCTTTGCCGCTGTTTAAATTCTTCGCTTTGTTCTACGGCATAGCCGCCGGCCTTGCTGGCATCGGCAGCGCCTTCCACTTCCACAAACCTGGCGCCGAGGCTCATCACTTCTTCTTTCACGGCGGGGCGCGTGTCGAACACTTCTACTACGGCACCCAGCCGGCGTGCAGTGGCAACGGCCTGCAAACCTGCCACGCCGGCGCCCAGCACCAGCAGCTTTGCGGGCGCCACACTGCCTGCCGCGGTCATAAACAGCGGCATATAACGGCAATACATAGACGCTGCCAGCAACACAGCTTTATAGCCCGCAATATTTGCCTGCGAGCTGAGTATGTCCATCGACTGCGCGCGGGTGGTGCGCGGCAGCATATCCAGGCTGAAAATGGTGAGCCCCTGCCGTGCCCATTGATCTACCTTTTCCAGGTTATACAGGGGCTGGTACTGGCCAATCCATACCTGGCCGGCGCGGGTGGCATCAAATGCCGGGTGTATCGACAGCGCGATGTGCGCATCGGATACGGTGTTTCGCTCTACCAGTTTGGCGCCGGCGGCGGCATAAGCCTCATCGGGTGCAAAAGCCAGGGCGCCGGCATTCTTTTCAACCCATATTTCATGGCCGGCTTTGATAAGTGCGGGAATCGACTCGGGTAACAGAGACACCCTTGTTTCGGGTATTGGTTCTTTCAATACAGCGATGATCATACTACCGGTATTGCTTATCCCAATGTAGTGATTATTTCGCGTACTCAATAACGGATGGTGAAATGCACCGGTGTTTTATTTTCCCTGCGAAAAAATACATATCCCAGGAAAAAAAGATCTATGCTGCACGTAACAGCATCGTCGTTTCGGATGGCCGTCCAGGCTTTTTCCATATCGGCGCTCCAGTGAATATCGTCGAAGATCAGCACCGTATCGTTCTGCCGGCGATCGCGAAAAAAACGGAAATAATCCATGGTGGGCGCATACTGGTGGTTACCGTCGATGTACACCAGCCCCGGCGCCCCGGTTTTTGCCAGCACACCGGGCAGGCTGTCGTCGAAACGGCCGGGTATCACCGAGATATTGGCAAGGCCGAGCGACTGAAAATTGGCAGCGGCCTGTTGCGCCACGGCCGGCGCCCCTTCGAGCGTGTACACCGGCGTAGCGGCGCTGGCGGCAGCCAGGTAAGCGCCTGAGATACCCAGTGAAGTACCCAGCTCTATAATATTATCCGGCTGAAAATAACGCACCGAACGAAAAAGCAACTGCGCAAGCCGCGGCGATTTGGCCGCCTGCCTCGCCAGCGAAGCGATGGTGCGCTGCTGCCGGTTATGGTGCGCGCTGCCGGCGCCAAAATCCTGCACGGTGAGCAGGGTCTGGTCGTTTCTCATCTGCCGGCGCAGCGATTCAATTTTTTCAAAAGCGGAATCGGTGGATTTGTCCATCAGGAGCTCCCGTATAAAACGGTACACAAAGGGCGAATGAACGCCGTGCCCCCGGCCGTTGGCTGCGGTAAGGTAATAGTGCAACCATTTGCCAGCCAGTTGCCAGGGTGAATACGGCGCCGGCATGGTTCAGGATTTCGGGGCGGTTCGGTCCCATACTTCAAAGCTGTAGCCGTACGCATGTTTATCGTCGGCGGGGAAATCGAGCCGCGAATGGAGTTTCCATCGGGCGGGATCCATCGCCGGAAAAAAACTATCGCCTTCAAAGCTGCCGTGCACACGGGTCATATAAATGCGATCGGTCATCGCCAGGGTTTGTTTGTATATCTCGGCGCCACCGATGATGAATGCTTCTTTGGCATGTGTTGTTCCTGCAGCGGTGATGGCTTCGCCGATAGTGCCGGCCACCGTTATATCGTTTGCCTGGAAGCCGGGCTGGCGGGTAATGACGATATTTGTTCTTCCTTTCAGGGCCTTGCCCAGGCTCTGGAAAGTTTTCCGGCCCATGATGACCGGTAATCCCCAGGTAACATTCTTGAAAAACTTCATATCGTTCGGCAAACGCCAAAGCAACCGGTTGTCTTTCCCGATCACGTTGTTCTCTGCCGCCGCCACGACCATATTCAAACGCATAACGCTTTTTTTTCAAACAGCCACCGGCGCCTTGATCGATGGGTGTGATTGGTAATTCAGCAGCTCAATGTCTTCGAAACGGAAAGAGAACAGGTCTTTCACATCGGGATTCAGCTTTATCTGCGGCAGGGCAAAAGGCGTGCGGGTAAGCTGCAACTTCACCTGTTCAAGGTGGTTGCTGTAGATATGCACATCGCCAAAGCTGTGGATGAATTCGCCGGGTTGCAATCCTGTTACCTGCGCCATCATCAGCGTGAGCAGCGCATAAGACGCGATGTTGAAAGGAACGCCGAGAAATACATCGGCTGAACGCTGGTAAAGCTGGCAGCTAAGCCTGCCGTCGGCCACGTAGAACTGGAACAGGGCATGACAGGGCATCAGCGCCATATCGGGCAGGTCGGCCACATTCCAGGCACTGACGATCATACGGCGGCTGTCGGGATTTGTGTTGAGCTGTTTGAGCACATCACTGATCTGGTCGATCGTTTTGCCGTCTGCACCCTGCCAGCTACGCCATTGCTTTCCATATACCGGCCCCAGGTCGCCGTTGGCATCGGCCCATTCGTCCCATATCCGAACACCATGCCCTTTTAAATAGCCGATGTTGGTGTCGCCCTGCAGGAACCATAACAATTCGTGGACAATGCTTTTCAGGTGCAGCTTTTTGGTGGTGACCAGCGGAAAGCCTTTTTGCAGGTCGAAGCGCATCTGGTAGCCAAAACAACTGATCGTGCCGGTGCCGGTACGATCCGATTTTTCGACGCCGGTATCGAGGATATGTTGCAATAACTGCAGGTACTGTTGCATGTATGCAAGATAGGTATCTTTGCAGGATGGCAGAAGACTTGCACATTGCGACCGGCTCCAAAGAGGAGCAGTATTCCACATTGATTCCACAAATCCGGGCATTACTAAGCGGCGAAACCGACGAAATTGCCAATATGGCCAATGTGGCGGCAGCCCTGAAAGAACAGTTCGGCTGGTTTTGGGTAGGTTTCTACCGGGTAACGGATGGCGAGCTGGTGCTGGGTCCTTTCCAGGGGCCGGTAGCCTGCACACGCATCAAAAAAGGTCGCGGGGTTTGCGGATCGGCCTGGGCATCGGGCGAGACCCTGGTAGTGCCCGATGTGGAGCAATTTCCGGGACATATCGCCTGCAGCAGCCTGTCGAGGTCAGAGATCGTGGTGCCGATACTGCGGAACGGATCAGTAATTGGAGTGCTGGATGTGGACAGCGACGAGCTGGATCAGTTTGATGCGGTGGACAAAAGGTTTTTGGAGGAGATTGCAGGCCTGTTGTGAGGAAATCGCTGTTATGCTTTTTTTCACGCAAAGACCGCAAAGGAGCCATAAAATCTTCACCGCGTTTTAAAGCTGAATCCTATTCTTCCGCTGAACCTGCCGTCGAGATAGGGATTACCGAATACCCAACCCCTGGTTTTGTAAGACAGGTCGGCGATCGCAGACAATCTCCGGGTCAGGGCATACCGGGGCTGTAAACCCGCCACCATGCCAAAGTCGGCTTTATTGGCAGCAAACAACTGGTCTTTGGGTTGCATCCATCCTGATAGCTGGAAGCTTGCGTTAAAGCGGGCGTCATCCCTCTTTATAATGTTATAGTACCGGAAGTCCGCCGCGGGAAGCGTCAACCCTTTGCTTTTATTGATACCAAGACTTATCATCATCTGGCGATTGTTGAAGTCAAGGAAGAAGTCGCCGCCGGCGTAATAGCCGAAGGAGGCGGGAACACTGCGCAATGCAAAGTTGAAATAATAACCGGGGCTGAGCTGCAGCCGGTTAATACCTATCATAAATGGCGACACGAAGTTCAGGTATTGCATATTGCCTGTTTGTCTTAAAAAGCTTTTCATATCAGCCGTCAAATCGGTTTCTTTAATGGGGCGCCTGATGCCTACACCACCGGGCCAGGGGCCGCGGGCTTCATAGGGCTCTTGGGGTGTAAACAAGTCGTACACCCATGCCGAAAAATCATACCCGGTAAAATCTCTTGCCTGTATGTTATTTTGATCTTGCACAAGAATGCTGTCGGTGATGGCATTGAACCTTTCGGCAAAAGGCAGGTTCACATAATTGACCGCATGAAAAGTGCCCAGCAGGGATATACCCACCATGGGGTAACCTGTTTGCCGGAAGAAATTGTCTTCCCGCATCCGTTGCAGGTACCTGTATTCGCCTTCCACGCCCGCTGCAGAAAGACGCACCTGGTCGGCCGGGAAATACCGCTTGAGGTAAACAAGGTCTTCGTCTTTTACATGGGTAACGGCAATATCCAGCCCTTTTCCAAAATCCCAGACCTCATCATAGCTGTAAATATGTCTTGACGTCATTATCGAGCGATGGAACTCTTCGTGCTGAAAGGCATAGCCATAGGGCAGCTTAATGGCAAGGTAGTCTGTGCCAAGCGCAGTAACATTTGCCAGCACCCTGTTGAGAATATACCTTTTTGTACTGGTGGGCTTCACCAGTTGATTCCACAAAACGTTGTGCCCATAGTACAAACTGCCGTGCAGGTTCCGGGCCATATCGGTTGCCTGCGTCATACTAAGATTCCGGTAAAACTTCCCATAATGACGGGCCTGCACCGTAGCAACTGAAAAGGCATTGCCGTCGTGAGCCCTTATCGCCTCCGTTTTAGCAGCATCGGCCATATAAGGAGCATCTGCCAGGTGAAAGCTCCATTCGAAAGAAGGAGGCAGCGTATCTTTTACAATGACCTGTCCGTAGCCTTTCCAGCAACATGCCGAAAGCGCGATAAACAGCATAACTCTTTTCATAAAATAGCCATTAACAGGTGAAACTGGTGCTGGGTGCCCGAAATCTGCAGGAACGGCAAAGCATTTCCCGTTCCGTTCATCCTGAGGTAAACAGCCTGGGTGCCGTTGGGTTCAGTTCGCAACTCATAGGTGTACCTGGTTGTTTTGGTGATTTCATTTTCGGACAGGTCCCTGTTCTCTGTGGTCGCTCCGTTCCTGGTTTGCTTGTAATGAGCCGACGCCGCATGTGTTATGATCGTTTTGTCAGCTTCGTTCACTTCCAGGGTGCCCTTCGTCAAGGATTGATGATAGGTGACAACACCCCCGCTCACTGTTTTTGACGTGAAGTAATGATCATAGGTTCCGTTTGCATTGAATTTGAAAGCAACAGCCAGCTCAAAAGCGTTCCCGATATAATCGGCGGGGTTTTGATTCCAGTATTCGGTCATGGAAAAGCTGCCATACATCCAGTTTCCCTGTAGCAAACCGGATATATTGGTACGCGGACCATTTCCATACATATCTGCATTCGCAGCATTATTTTTTTCGCAGGCGTTCATCAGCACAGCGCTCGCGAGCAGGGTCATTAAAATAAATTTTCGCATATATTTTTGTTTTAAAACTCAAAATTACCGGGGCACGCTGCAGGCATTTCAGTGGCTTGTAATGAATTGCTCATTTCACGTAATGAGCTGTCGGATCGCACTCCTCATTTTCTTATGCGACGTTTCTATGTGTATGCTGTAAGACTGCCGGTTTCAGCGCATCAATTGCCGGATAGAGAACAGAATCCACCGCGTTTATAACAGTTGATACATCTATTTCATCCATCCACTACCGTTGCAGCTTGCAACGGCTTGTCCGTGATGCAGCTTTACGAAAAAACCACATGAAAAGAGTCATTTTCAAGGCAGGTGTATTGCTGTTCTTTTTTACAGCGGGTATCAGCGCCTGCAGAAAATCGGCGGTAGATACCGGTACGCCGCTGCCGCAAGCAGGAGGCGGCCAAGTCACGCCGGTGGGCGATGTGCAGGAAGCTGCTGTAACAGCTATTATCGGTGCGGCGGGCGGAACACTGCAATCGGCCGATGGGCGGGTACGCCTGTCCATTCCGGCGGGTGCTGTAGCAGAAAACAGCAGCTTCAGCGTGCAGCGTATCTCCAATACCAATATTGCCGGCCTGGGCCAGGCTTACCGGCTGTTACCGCATGGGGCGAATTTTTCAAAACCCATCACCCTATCTTTTGCATATGATGCGCCTGATCTTGAAAGATGCTCAGCCGATGCTGTAGGCATTGCATACCAGGATGAAAAAGGTATATGGCAGGGCAGCGGCGCCACGCATGATCCCCTGGCAAAAACCTTTTCCGTTTCTACCAGTCATTTCAGCGATTGGAGCCTGTTTACGTCTTTTACCCTCTACCCGGCTTCCACGGCACTGGAGCCCGGTAAAAGCCTGACATTGCACGTCATCAATTTCATGTCAGACGAAGACCTGATCCCGCCCGTTCCCGGCCGGGAACAGCCCATAGGGCCACCGCATGATGTGACCACACGGTACATCAAAGAATGGAAGCTGGGTGGCGGAGGTACACTCAAAGCCAATGGAAAAGAAGCCGTCTATACGGCGCCGGCCACCATTCCTGCAAAAAACCCGGTGGCTGTTTCCGTATCGCTTAAAGGGCCGGGAAACAGTCAATACCTGCTTGTATCGAATATTTACATTGGTGCGGAAGGCCTTCGCTTCCGCATTGACAATGGCCCGTGGATGCAGGGAATCATTCCGCTGGGCGTGGTAGCGGTAAACGGCATCCACACCCTGGATGCGGCAATCGTTCCTCTTTCGGGTGGGGCTGCCGACGCCGCGTTAAGCCTGAAATGGACCGGTTATCCTTCAGACGGGCATGTAAGCTGGGGGGAAACGCTGCCGTGGTTTCTGTACCAGCCGCCGGGAGCAATTGCCTACCAGCAATTCGTATTGCAGGGCAGCAGTATCGTTCCCAGTACCGGAGGCATTGATTTCAGCCATTATACCGAAACCCCGGGCGGCGATATCATCGGCAGCTTTATACTGGAAAGAGCCGGCAAGCGGGTGATAACGGGTAGCAGCATCACCTGGACACCCGTAAGGATCGAAGGTTTTTTCAAGACAAAGCGGAGTACGTTCTGATCACGATCAAAATGGCAAAGGGGGGAAATACCCCTTTACCTTGGCAGCTTTCTTCCCAACATTTGATAAAGCGGATATTGATCGCTATAATAAGCTGACAGACCGCATACCCGATGATAATATTGCGATGTCAGGTGACTGCTTGGCGAACACAAGCAAAGGTTTTCACCGTCTCTGATACCGCCTGCTTCTGCCGATCACCCCTTCCTCCTTTTCAGCTCCTTCCTGATCAGTCCCAGCTCACGCCCGGTTTGCCCGCTTACCGAACTGTTCTCCTGCGCACGACGCATCAGGTAAGGGATCACGTCGCCGATAGGCCCGAAGGGCAGGTACTTGCTCACGGCGCAACCGGCTTTGGCGAGGTTGAAGGTGATATTATCGCTCATACCGTACAACTGCGAGAAATGAATATGCGGATGCGACAACGACAGGTTCTTTTCCTGCAGCAGCCGCGTAGCCTGCAGGTTGCTGTATTCGTTGTGCGACGCTACTATCAGCGAAATGCGCTCGATATGATCAATCGCAAAAGCAACGCCCTGGTTATAATCGCGATCGGTTGCTTCTTTATTGGGCTGGATAGGGCTCGGGTATTTCATCTCTTCCGCACGCCTGCGTTCTTTTTCCATATAAGCGCCGCGCACCAGCTTGGCCCCGAGAATAAAGCCCTTGCGCTCGGCTTCCTGGTAGCTGTCTTTCAAAAATTGCAGCCGGTCGTGCCGGTACAACTGCACCGTATTGAAAACGATGGCGGTCTCTTTGTTGTACAGCTCCATCATCTGCATGGTCAGTGCATCTACGGGGTCTTGTATCCAGGTTTCTTCGGCATCAACCAGCACACCTATCTTCTTCGCCGCCGCCTCGCCACAGATCCGCTTCAGCCGCGCCACTACCCGCTCCCACTCGGCCTGTTCGGTGGCAGAAAGCACTTCCGTATGCACTCTCCCTTCAAAGCCGCTTTTTGCCGTAGCCGCCGCATCAAGCTTTTCGAGCAAACCAAAGCGCGCAATGCCGGTCATCTTGATGCTCATGAAAGGGATATTCGGCTGCGTGGCGGCGTAGTCGATCACGCGGATAAATTCATCGCAGGCATGGTCCAATCCCTCTTCGCCATAATCACCGCCTTCGACGCCGTAGTCAAGGATCACCTTCACGTTGTATTCTCCCAACTTGCGCGCCACCGATGCCGTTTCGGGAAGGGTCTCCCCACCCACGAACTGCTCAAAAATGGTATCGCGGATAAGCCCCCTTACCGGCAGTCCCGCGCGAATGGCCCAGGGCGTAAGCCGGGTACCCAGCTTCACCAGCGGGCCGATCCCCATGCTGCTGAACAGGAAATTGGCTTTGCGTAAGCTCTTGTCTGATTTATAGGCGAATGCGTTTTCGGTGTTATCGAATGAAATACCCTGTACTGGATCCATGTGTGCGTGTTATGGCTACAAAAATAATAAGATTCGTAGTTTAGCCTTAGCATGAAAATAACCGATATCGATATTTATCGCCTCAGCATACCGATGGAACCCTTTACCATCGCCACAGGTACGATGGATTATGCCCAGAACACGTTCATTCGTATCCATACCGATGCCGGTTTTTATGGCGTGGGCGAATGCTCGGCCTTTCCCATGATCGTGGGTGAAACGCAATCGACCTGTTGGGCGATGGCGGCGGATTTTGCACAACTTTGGAAAGGCAAAGACCCGCTCGACGTATCCGCGCGCATGCATGAGCTGCATTTGTTCACCGCCAATAACGCCACTATCAAAAGCGCCTTCGATATGGCGCTCTATGACATTGCATCGAAAGCCGCCAACCAACCCCTGTACCGGTTCCTGGGCGGAACAGCACGCAAATCTTTGCCGACAGACCTCACTATTGGCATCGGGCCGGTTAATAAAATGGTAGCGCAGGCAAAGGCTTTTGTTGCCGACGGCGTTCGCATCATCAAAGTAAAACTCGGCAAGAATGCCGAAGAAGATATCGAGCGGATTGAAAGTATCCGTCGGGCGGTGGGTGACGATATCCTGTTGCGGATCGATGCCAACCAGGGCTGGAGTCCTGCAGATGCCGAAAAAGCGCTGGTGGCCATGGGCCATTGCCGTATCCAGTTCTGCGAGCAGCCCATGCGTACATACAATGATCATTTCCTGCCTCAGCTGGTGCAGCGTTCACCGGTGCCGATCATGGCCGATGAATCGGTGTACAACCACCACGACGCCGGGCGGATGATACGCACCGGGTCGTGCCGCTACGTGAATATAAAAATAGCCAAGAGCGGTGGCATCCTTGAAGGGATGCGTGTAAATGAAGTATGCGAAGCCGCGGGTATTCCCTGTATGATGGGAGGCATGCTGGAAAGCAGGCTTGCGCTCACCGCTTTCGCGCATATGGCCACCGCCTGCGATAATATCGTATTCTACGATATGGATACCTGCCTGATAGGCCACCTGGAAGACCCGGTATTGGGCGGTGCGCGGTACGACGACTATCATGTAGTGCTGTCCGACGGCGCGGGTATCGGGGCGGATATCAGCGATGCGTTTCTGGCGGGTTGCGAATGGCGGCGGGTGTGAAGAGCGTTTGTTTCTCACAGAGAGCACTGCGGCCTCCCTATCGCAACCCCTCCAGCAGCAACCGGTTAAAATTTCCCAGCGATCTCAATTTCAAATCGGCCGCTCCCCATTGAGGAGCATGGTACTGTTCAACCGTTGGCACCACCACGCATTTCATTTTCGCTGCTTTCGCGGCGATCAGCCCGTTGAAAGAGTCTTCAAACACCAGGCAATCGAGCGGATCAACGCCGAGCGCTGCCGCACCATCGAGGAACACCTGCGGATGCGGTTTACCATAGGGCAATGTTTCGGCCGATACAATGGCATCCAGGTGATCGCGCAGCCCCAGCTTATCCACCACTACATTGATCAGCCGCATGGGCGAAGAAGAAGCGATCGCCAGGTTGAAGCCTTCTTCTATAAAGAAATTGATAACGTGGGCCACGCCGGGCATCGGCTTTCCTCTTTCGCTGATGCGCTTTATCGCATCGTCTTCAATGGCGCGGGCGCAGGCAGCAGTATCATCCGCCCTTACCCCATAATGGCTGAACCAGTAACCCAGCCACTCGGGTGTACGCAGACCCGCACTCCGGTGATGCTGTTCTTCGGTGAGTTTGATATTGTAAGCAGCCAATCCGGCAGCGCCCGCCTCCTGCCACAAAGGCTCTGAGTCAATCAACAGCCCATCCATATCGAAGATCACCGCTTTTCGTTTAGTCATGCGCAAATATAAATCTGTATATTGCGCGAACGGTTGTTAGTTCCAACGAATATTCATGCAAGATTTGATCAAACGCATTAAACAGTTCCGGCTTGTCAGAAAACTGGTGTACGCCGTTGTAGGGACCATTTCCTATCCCGGGCTTGTACTGATCAACCGGCTGAAGATCAAAGGCACTGAACATCTTGAAAAGCTGCCCAGGGAAAACGTGCTTTTCGTGAGCAATCACCAGACCTATTTTGCCGATGTGATCACTTTCCTGCATATCTTTTGCGCGGTAAAATGGGGTAAGCGCAACCGCCTGGGACTGCCTTACTACCTGCTCAACCCCTATACGAACATTTACTATGTAGCGGCCGCGGAAACCATGAAAGGAAGCTGGGTCAGTCGCTTTTTTTCGCTGGCGGGCGCGCTGCCGGTACGCCGCACCTGGAACGAAAACTCCAAGGAAAAGCGCCGGGGACTCGACCCTTCCGATACGCGTAAAATAGAACGCGCCCTGAACGAAAGCTGGATCATCACTTTTCCCCAGGGCACTACCAAAGCATTCGCCCCCGGGCGTAAAGGCACGGCGCTGATCATCAAGAAATGCAAACCCATTGTTATTCCCGTAGTGATCGATGGCTTTGGCCGCGCTTTCGGCAAAAAAGGATTGAGCATTAAAAAGAGCAATACGAAACTGACGGTTGAATTCAAGCCGCCGATGCAGATCGACTACGAGAAG
>JBDHYM010000017.1:0-27938 GCA_039811405.1 Flavihumibacter sp.
CACACCGCCGGTAGTGATGCCGGCGTTCCGGTAACCTGTTCTGCCCAGATCCTGGACGGAAGAGATGCCCGCTTTAACGATTTTCATACTGGTTAAGATAGGCAAAAGTGGCCGTATCTATGGGCGAGAAGCGAACGGTATCGCCGGTTTTCAACAGGCAGTCGGCCGGGTGCTGCGGATCAAACACTTTCATGGGCGTACGGCCGATAATATTCCAACCACCCGAAGACATGGTGGGATAAATACCCGTTTGCCGCGCGGCGATGGCCACTGAACCGGGTGCTACCTGCAGGGCCGGAGTGGCTTTGCGGGGTGTTTCAAGCGCGGAAGGTAACAAACCGAGATAGGGAAAGCCGGGGCTGAAGCCCACCATAAAAACATGGTATGGCTGGCTGCTGTGCAGGGCAACCAGGTCGGCCAGCGAAAGGCCGGTATGATTGGCCACTGCCTGTATATCCGGCGCCATAGCGGGGTCGTAACAAACAGGGATCAGGTGTTCTTTTCCGAGGCTGCCGTCGGCTGCCGCCGCGATGGGTTGCCGGAGCTGTTCTTCCAGCCAGCGAACCACAAAATCACCGGGGGCGGTTGCGTACGCCTGCTTTACTTCCCAGGGGTCGTAGAACAGGGTGAGGCTGTTATACGCGATGGAGCAATCCATCCAGCCGGTGAAAGCGTTTTTTGCCAGCAGGTCTGCCAGCGCCATTATTTCACGGTGATGCGTAACCGAAACGTCCGATTTCCAGTCGACCGTTACCGCCGACTCGCCGAGGTGGTAAATAGTATAAGCAGCGATGACCGGCGTTTAAAGGTTATTCGGCTTCAGCGACCACTTCTTTTACTTCGGGGATCATGCGTTTCATCATGCCCTCGATACCTGCTTTAAGTGTGATCATGGAAGAGGGGCATCCGCTGCAGCTTCCCTGCAGCATCAGGTTCACCACGCCGTCGTCGTAGCTCTTGAACTGGATGGCGCCGCCGTCCATTTCAACAGCCGGTTTCACGTAATTTTCAAGCAGTTCCTTAATGCGTTTTACCACATCGTCGTCGTCGGCGCTTACCTCGTTGCTGCTGCTTACTTTGGTTGCGGCAATGGCTTCTTCGTTAACGACCGGCTTGCCTTCTTCGAGGTAGTCTTTCAGGAACTGGCGGATGGCGGGGATCACGTCGTTCCATTCGGTATCGGTTGTTTTGGTAAGTGTAACGAAGTTGCTGGCGATAAATACCGCCCGGATGAACGGGAAGCCGAACAATTCTACGGCCAGCGGCGAGGGACCGGCGCTTTCCATGTCGGGCAGGTCGATGCTTTTGCCGGGGTAGAGCAGTTTATTGGCAACGAATTTCATCGTTTCCGGGTTCGGCGTCATTTCCGTATAGATACTGATCACGGGATTTCCGGTTTTTATCATGGTCGAACATTTACAGGTACAAAAATAACAAAAGCGGCGGCAGGTTGGTTGGGTTTTCGCGAAAACTTAGTGTGCGCAGCTGCTGTGGCTGTAGTGGCCCTGGCGGTAAAGCTGGAAATTCCGGAAATGCGCCCATACGATGGCGAAAACGGCCGGCACCAGGAACCAGAGCTGCCACTCGTGAAACCATTGTTTCAGTAACAGCAGCAGGATGCCGGCGCTGAAAAGCAGCAGCGGACCGGGGCGGTGGTGGTGCTTTTTGTAGCCATGATACAGGGCGTGCGCACCGATGGCGGCCGCCAATGCGATCATCAGGTATTCGAACAGGAAATTGTCGATGATGTTGATACCGAATATGGGCAGGCTGGTCAGCAAAAGCGGAAGCACCGCGCAATGAATGGCGCAGGCAAGGGAAGTCGCAATTCCCAGGGCATCCCAGTTTATTTTTAACCGCATCGGGGCACAAAGCTAAGAAGATGCAACTTCGTTGCAAAATATTTCTCCGTAACTTTGCAGAAAGGAGGCCGGCCGCTGAAATGCATGTGCCGGCGAGGAGTTGTTATGAAAAAGAAAACCCTGCTCTACCTGGCGTTTTTCCTGCTGATGTTTGCTGGCTTCATGTATGCCATGCAGCGATTCATACCGGGTTACACCGATGTCAAGATGCCGGTGCTGGGATATGTGCAGCCCTTCCGGTTTACCGACCAGAGCGGCGCTAATATAGACAACCATACGGTCGATGGAAAGGTATATGTGGCGGAATATTTCTTCACCACCTGTCCCGGTATTTGTCCGAAGATGAATGCAAATATGAAAAGGGTGTTCGACAAGTACAAAAACGAGCCCCGGTTCCTGATCCTGTCGCATTCGGTCGATCCGGTAACAGACAGTGTGGGCCGGATGAAGGTATATGCCGATTCGCTGGGAGTAAATGGTGGCAACTGGCATTTTTTGACGGGGCCCAAGGACAGTCTCTACCTGGCGGCTCGCGTCAGCTACCTGCTGGATGATCCGAAAAACAACAACCAGGCGATAGATGACCAGTTTATCCATACGCAGTTTTTTGCATTGGTGGATAAGGGGGGCCGTGTTCGCCGGATCTACGACGGGCTCAAGAAAGACGAGGTCGACCAACTGATCGGCGATATCCTCGAACTGTTGCAGGAGAAAGCGCCTGAGACCCGGTTCGTCAATGGATTGTTTGTCAATAACCCGCAGTAGCCATGGAAAAGAGCATAGACCAGCTATTGAAAAAAAGCCGCCTGAGCATTACCGAAAGCCGGGTGAAAATCCTGGAGCTGTTTTTCAGCCAGCCGGACGCATTGGCGCATGGCGATATTGAAAAGAAAACCGGCGAAAAGTTCGATCGTGTCACTGTTTACCGAACCCTCCAGGTTTTTCTGGCCAAGGGCATTATACATACCATTCCTACCAACGACAACAGCATTCGTTATGCATTGTGCAGGGAAGCCTGCGAAGAAGGTCACCACCACGACAACCATGTTCATTTTGTTTGTAACGATTGCGGCAGTACGACCTGCCTCGAAGAGATAACCATTCCTGCCATCAAGCTACCCAAGGGATATGCTTCCAGCCAAGTGGAAATGATTGTGAGCGGAATCTGCAGGAAATGTAAAAAATAAAGCCCCGATGTAGACACACCGGGACTTTTGGTTAAGGCTCTGATTAGTAGCTATTTTAATGAAGGCAGTAACCTTCTAAGTGTTTTCATTTACAAATATATTGCCTTAAATCATGAACTACAAATAAAATGAATACCCTGTTCTGGTTATTTTTTCGTGGTTTCACGATTGTCCGGCAGGTGTCTTCATCTGGTCTTTGACAAAATCCATCAACGTTTTAACACGGGTTGGACCCAGGTCAAATTTCAGTCCGGCAGCGCGATATAGCTCGGGAAGTGTACGGGTACCTCCTAACGCCAAAGCAGCGGTGTAATTGTCCAGCGCCTGTTCTTTATTTTCCCGGTATTGCATCCACATTCCGATCGCTCCCAGTTGCGCAATGCCATATTCGATATAATAAAAGGGCACTTCAAACAGGTGCAGTTGACGCTGCCAGCTATACTGGCGGAACTGCTCCAGCCCGGAGAGATCAATAACTCCTGTTGAAAACTCATCATTTATTTCCACCCAGCGGGTCATGCGCTCTTCCGGCGTATGTGCCGGGTGCTCATATACCCAATGCTGAAACTTATCAATGATGGCGATCCAGGGAAAGATGGTAATCACTCTTTCGAGCTGGTGCTCCCTGGCACGGATTAATTCGTCTTTTCCTTTGAAAAAACTGTGCCAATAATCCATGCTGAACAACTCCATGCTCATACTCGCCACTTCCGCGATCTCCATCGGGTATTCTTTAAAGGCGCTCAGCGACAACGGATGCGCGAGAAAGGAGTGAATGGCATGGCCGCCTTCGTGCACCATCGTAGTGACATCGTGCATCTGGCCGGCGGCATTCATGAAAATAAAAGGCGCGCCGGTTTCGGCCAGCGGGCAGTTGTATCCGCCGGGTGCTTTGCCTTTCCTGCTTTCAAGATCGAGGCGGCCCATCTCCTTCATCTTTACCAGGCAATCGGCAAAAAAAGGCCGGAGTTCCCGGAAACAGGCAATGGTTTTTTCCAGCAGCTCGGCGCCTGTTTCAAAGGGCCGCAACGGTGTTATGCCCGCCGGCTCCGCCTCTGTATCCCAGGGGCGAAGGCTGTCCAATCCCAGCTTTTCCTTTTTCTTCCGGTATATTTCCGTCACCAGCGGTAATACATGTTGTTTCACCGCTTCGTGAAAAGCGAAGCAATCTTCTTTCGTATAGTCGAAACGTCCCATCTCCGCGAATTTGTAATCACGGAAATTGGCGAAGCCGGCATTCTGCGCCACCTGGTGCCTTTTGGCGATGAGCTGGCTGTACAGCTCGTTCAGCGGATCCCGGTCTTCGTATCTTCTCTCCTGGATCTTGCGATAGGCCTGCTCGCGTTTCGACCGGTCGGGGTGCTCGAGAAACTTGCCGGCCTGCTGCAGGGTATATTCCTTATCGTCAATGGTCACGGTCATTTTTCCCGAAATCACCCCGAATTGCTGGGCCAGCACGCTCAGCTCTGCCTGGAGGGCAATATTTTCCGCGCGAAAGAGATCGATCGATTTTTTGACGCTGCGCAGGTAGGTGAAGAACAACTGCTGGTCGAGCTCTTGGGTATAGGGAGATTCGATCAGCTTCCGGTTCAATTGGTCTGCCAGCGGCTGAATCTTTGGTTGTATCTCCATTACAAAGAAGGTAAAAGCCTCTTCGAGCGATTTATTCTCGGTGTCGCAGGTCATCCGGATCTGGCGCCAGCAGGCGTCTTCACTCACCACGGCCTCCAGTTCGCTGCTGTCGGCCAGCCATTTTTCCAGGTCGGCCCTCGATCCGATCGGCCGGTCGAGCAGGTCCTGGAAATAAGGCGCCAGCGCTTCCCAGGTGGTCACCTGGAAATCGGCCGGCAAAAATTGCCGGGTCTTCTGACGTATGTCTGCCGTAGCTGTCGTCATCATTCTTCTTTTTTCTTTTTAGCCGCTGCCTTTTTGGGCTTTTCTTCACCATCCCCGGCCTTGGCTGCTTTCGGTGCAGCTTTCTTCGGTTTCTCTTTGGTTGCTTCTTCACCGGCGGCATCTTCTTTCGCTGCTTTTTTAGCAGGCGCTTTTTTCTTCGGCGTCTCTTCAGCGGCTGGTTCTTCCGCCACCACTTCCGCCTCTTCTGCCGGCGCTTCAGGCAACTTGATGTCCACCTTGTTTTTTTGCAGCACTTCGAACCATTTCACCATCTTCTTCATATCGCTGGCATACACCCTTTCGAAATCCATATCAGGATATACTTTCTGGAAGTAAGCTTTCAGCGTGCCGCTGTCTTTTCCGTCGGGCAGCGTGTCGGTGCTTGTTTGCATCGCCTGGAAAACGTCCACCAGGTTCACATTGTCTTTCTGTGTATATATTTCAATGCTCTCCAGGTGCGAGAAGTTATGAACACGCGAAGAAACGAAGCGGGCGTTCCCGTCTTCGAGCGATTTTACGATGGCTCCGTCGGTTTTGCTGCTCAGCAGCTCGAATAAACCGGGCAGACCGGTAATGGCGATGATCCTGTTATATTCCATATATCTGATTATAAGGGAGGTGCAAGATAGCGAAATTGTCTGCTTTCATCGTAACCCGGGTTCTTTTCCGATCTGCATGCAGGTTTCGGGCAGGGGCGTATTTTTGCGGCATGAATACAACCAGCGCCGCTGCGGCGATCGACGAAGTGATCCGCGAAAGAAGAAGCACAAAGCCCGACAGGTATAACGGACAACAGGTTCCCGACGATGTTTTCAGGCAGGTATTGGCGGCGGCCGACTGGGCGCCCACGCATGCATACACCGAGCCCTGGCTGTTCCTGGTATATGCGGGGGATAAAGTGAAGGAAATCTGCCACCGGCATGCAGACCTGTATAAATCGGCGACGGCGCCTGAAAAATTCAACCAGGCCAGCTTCGACAAATTCCAGGGCATGGGCGATAAGGCTTCGCATGTGGTGATCGCCTGTATGAAAAAAGGCAATAACCCGAATATCCCGGCTGTAGAAGAGCTGGCCGCCGCCTCGGCGGCCGTTCAGAATATGCTGTTGTCTGCCACCGCCCGTGGTATCGCCAGCTTCTGGAGCACCGGCGGCATGACCCTGCGCCCGCCGATGAAAGAGGCGCTGGGCCTGGGAGAGCACGACCAGGTGCTCGGCATGCTCTATTTCGGCTATATCGACGGCGAGTTGCCGGCGGGTAAAAGAATGCGGCCGATGGAAGACAAGTTCGTCTGGCAATGATCAGTTCCTGTTAAGGTCTGCGAGGGCGGCTTCTATGCGCTGCACCAGGGTGCTTTCATCGGTAAAGCCCCTGGCCAGCAGAAAGAACTTGCTCTCAGACACCTGCAGCAATACCGTAGGATAACCGGTTACCTGCAACTGCCGGCAAAGTGCAAATTCATAACGGGCCTTTTCTTTGTATTCTTCCGATGCCAGCTTTTCATAAAACGGCGCTGCGGGAATAGCGTATTTTTCAAGGAGATGGCGGTAGGCTTCATTGTCGCAAAGATCGCGGCCTTCGTAATGAAGCGCATATTGCAGATCGGCGGCAAAGGATACCTGCAGGTCGGGGTATATTTCTTTGAATATGCACATCGCCACCGCTGGCTTTTCCGAATTCGGGAACCAGTCGCTTTCCCCGGCATTGAATATATGCCAGAGATAATCTTCCCCGAATTTGATGCCGGTCAGCGTTTCCACTTCTTTATAAGCGCCCTTGATGTATTCGGCCGTCGTGCTGATGGGTTGCGGGCTCTCGGGCAATATCATTCCGCCCGACAGCACTTCAAATTGAAGCCGGCCGGCATATAAGGGGACGACCGACCGCATTATGGGACTGAATCCGTAACACCAGCCGCAGTAGGCATCGTAACAATAAATGATGGTGGGCTTCATGCCGTGAAGGTAAGCGATTAATGCGCTTCAAGCCAGTTATCCCCCCCGCCCACTTCTGCGATAACGGGCACATTATTGGGCAGCGGCAGCGCATTTTGCATCGACTCAATGATCAGCGGCTTTAATTGATCCACCTCCTCTTTCAATGCATCAAACACCAGTTCATCGTGCACCTGTAAAACCATCTTGCTTTGCAGCTTTGCTTTTTTGATGGCGCTGTGCAGGGCCGTCATGGCCAGCTTGATCATATCGGCGGCTGTACCCTGTATCGGCGAGTTGATGGCGTTCCGTTCGGCAAAACCGCGCACGGTAAAGTTGGATGAGTTGATGTCGCGCAGCCAGCGTTTTCTGCCCATCAGCGTTTGTACATAACCGTTCTCTTTGGCAAAAAGAATGGTGTCGTCCATATAGCGGGTAATGCCGCTGAACTCTTTTTTATAATTGTCGATGATCTCTTTCGCTTCGGTTCTGCTGATGCCCAGGTTGGCTGCCAGGCCGAAAGCGCCCTGCCCGTAGATGATACCGAAGTTGACGCTTTTGGCATGCCGCCGCTGGTCTTTGGTGACCTCGGCCTCCGATACGCCATATACTTTTGCCGCCGTGGCGGTATGGATGTCTTTGCCCAGGCGAAACGCGTCGCACATATTTACGTCACCGCTGATGGCCGCCACAATGCGCAGCTCGATCTGCGAATAGTCGGCCGAAAGCAGCAGATGCCTGTCGTCTCTTGGTATAAAGGCTTTCCTGATCTCGCGGCCCCGCTCGGTTCTTACCGGTATGTTCTGCAGGTTGGGGTTATTGCTGGAGAGACGGCCGGTCACCGCCACTGCCTGCGCGTACGAAGTGTGCACGCGACCGGTTTTTCGGTTAATCATGACCGGTAGTGCGTCCACATAAGTGGATTTCAGTTTGGTGAGCTCGCGGAAGGCCAGGATATCGTCCACGATCGGATTTTGCAGGGCCATTTTAACCAGCACATCTTCGCCGGTGGCATATTGTCCTGTTTTTGTTTTTTTTGCCTTGGGGTCGAGCTTCAGCTTTTCGAACAGCACTTCCCCCAGTTGCCGCGGCGATGCCAGGTTGAAGCGAACGCCGGCCTGCTGGTACACCCGTTCTTCGGCTGTTTTGGCTTCGCGCTCCAGCTCTTTCGAATATTCGCGCAGAAAATCGGTGTCTACGCGAATGCCTTCAAACTCCATATCGGTCAGCACTTTCACCAGCGGGTTTTCCACCTTATCGAATACCGCCTGCACTTCCAGGCTTTTGAGCAGGGGTTTGAACTGGTGCATCAACTGTAATGTAATGTCGGCGTCTTCTGCCGCATACTCTTTTACTTTCTCGGGTTCTACATCACGCATATTGCCCTGTCCTTTTCCTTTCTTGCCGATCAGCTCTTCGATGTGCACCGGCTCATAGCCCAGGTATTTGGCACTCAGCAGATCCATGCCTCGTTTGCCTTCAGGTTCGATCACATAGTGCGCCAGCATGGTATCGAATATATTGCCCGCCAGCTCGTACCCATACCATTTCAGGATGAGCAGGTCGTATTTAAGGTTTTGACCCACCCAGGTTTTGGATTTGTCGTTGAACAGGGCCGCAAACTGGGTAAGTATCCTGGCGGTGGCGGTTTGATCAGGCGGACACGGAACATAAAACCCTTCGCCGGGCTGAATCGAAAAGCTTAATCCCACGAGTTCGGCGTCATTGGCATCGATGCCGGTCGTTTCCGTATCGAAGCAGATCTCCGCAGCCGCGCCGAGCTTTTTGACCAGGGCCTGTATTGCATCGACGCCTTCGATCATTTCATAACGATGCGGGGTGTTGTGGATATTCCGCTCTGCCGATAGGCGTTCTTCGGCTACCGGGCCTGCGTCTTCGGCCGGCGCGGGTAAAGAAACGGGCTGACCGAACAGGTCTGTCTGCACAACTTGTGCGACCACCACATTCGCACTCACTACGATCTCTTCGCTGAGCACCCGCCGGGCGATGGTTTTAAATTCCAGCTCGGTAAAAACTTCCCGCAGCAAATCTTTATTCGACGCTTTCAGGCAAAAGTCTTCCTCGTGAAATGTTACCGGTACCGTGGTGATGATCGTTGCCAGCTTTTTGGATAGAATGGCCGATTCCCTGCCGTTGCGGATTTTCTCACCCAGGGCGCCTTTGATGGTATCGGCCGAGGCAAGAATATTTTCCAGCGTGCCGTATTCGGCCAGCAGCTTCGCCGCTGTTTTTTCGCCCACGCCCGCGATACCCGGAATATTGTCCACCGCATCGCCCATCAGTCCGAGCACATCTATCACCTGTTCCACCGACCTGATATTCCATTTGGCACAAACTTCTTCGGGACCCATGATCTCTATATCACCCCCCTGGTAGCCGGGTTTGTATATTTTGATTTTATCGGTAACCAGTTGACCATAGTCTTTATCGGGTGTCACCATGAAAACATCGTATCCCTGTGCGGCCGCCTGCAGGCTGAGCGTGCCGATCACATCATCGGCCTCATAACCGTCGAGCTCCACAACAGGAATATTGAATCCGCGGATGATGCGCTTGATATCCGGAATGGCCGCCAGCAGATCTTCCGGCGCATCTTGCCGGTTGGCTTTGTATTCGGCAAAATCGCTGTGCCGTTCTGTGGGTGCATGGGTATCAAAGCATACCGCCATGTGTGTCGGCTTGCGGTTGTTGATGAGCTCGAGCAGCGCATTGGTGAATCCAAACTGTGCGTTGGTGTTCTTGCCCTGCGAGGTGATCCGCGGGCTGCGAATCAGCGCGTAATAAGCCCTGAAAATAAGGGCCATGGCGTCCAGCAGAAAAAGGCGTTTGTCCATGCGCAAATATAACCGCCCGGTGCGCAAATTTTACGGGAAAATCACCTTAACATATTTTTTGGCAGTTGCTGGCACGGTCATTGGATAAGGGTAGGGGTAACTGCCATTCATTTATTCAAAAAATACGTTTATGAAACAGTTGAAAATGACAGCCCTTGCGCTTGGGGTGATGACAGCCGGTTTGTTCGCTTTTAAAGCAATTGATACCGGATCGATCAAGGGAACCGTGAGCCCGGCAGACGGCGCCGTGCAGGCCTGGGCCCTTTCTGCAGGCGATACCATGCGTGCGCCTATTAACAACGGTGCGTTCTCGATCGATAACCTGAAGCCCGGAGACTATCGCCTGATCATCGAGGCAAAGCCGCCGTATAAGAACCAGGCGAAAGAGGGTGTAAGTGTTAAAGACGGTTCACCGACCGATGTAGGTGAAATCAAGCTGGAGCACTAAGCAATAAAACCACAGAAAGTAGAAAATTTCATCAGGCCGCCCCAAACCCAAGGGGTGGCCTGTGTTTTTTCTGAACCGAAACACGGTCTGTGCTGCGGTGCAATGACACTTGTGTGCCGAACATCGGTGTGTTCGGTCGCAATGTCGTATCTTATGCGATATGCAACCGTTTATTGCCATTGCACTCCTATTGCTAATGAGTAGCTGCGCTGAAAAATCAGCGCTGCCGCAAGGTCGTCTTGTATGGTCTGATGAATTCGATTATACCGGGCTGCCCGACAGCAGCAAATGGGGTTATGATACCGGCGGCGATGGCTGGGGAAACAACGAGTTGCAATATTATACAGCCGATCGCGCGGAGAACGCGCGGGTGGAAAACGGGCTGCTGGTACTAGAAGCGCGTAAGGAAGCCATGGACGGAAGGGCTTACAGTTCAGCGCGACTGGTTTCCCGCCGAAAAGGCGACTGGCAATACGGCAAGATTGAAATACGGGCGCAACTGCCGCAGGGGCGCGGTATATGGCCTGCCATCTGGATGTTGCCGACCGACTGGCAATACGGCGACTGGCCACGAAGCGGGGAGATCGACATCATGGAGTTTGTAGGCTACGCACCCGACAGTATTTACGGAAGCGTTCATACCGAATCGTTCAACCATGTAAAAGGAACCCAAAGCACCCGGGGTGTTTTTATGCCTGACCAGGGAAAGGCATTTCATGTGTATGCCATTGCATGGGATGAGAACAGCATTCGCTTTTTTATCGATGGAAAGCAATATCACCAGTTTGTCAATAATCACCAGGGATGGGAAGCCTGGCCTTTCGATCAGCGCTTTCACCTGCTGCTGAATATAGCAGTGGGCGGCAACTGGGGCGGGAAGAATGGCATCGATGAAAGCATATTTCCGCAGCGGATGCTGGTCGATTATGTACGCGTGTACCGGTAAATCAGGCTTCTGCCGTTTCGGCCACGAGCGGAATTTCTATATGTAGCTGACAGCCGTTGCCGGGTGAAGAAACAATATTCATTTTTCCGTTATAGAATTCGGTGCGGTTACAGATATTTTGCAAGCCGATGCCCCGCCCTTTTTTCTCCACGTCAAAGCCGATACCGTCGTCGGCGATGAGCAGGCTGAAGTGCGTTTCGTTGGCGGCAAGATCAATTTTTGCATGTTTTGCCTTTGCGTATTTGACGATATTATGCGTTTGCTCCTGGATGATGCGGTAAATGGTCAGCGTAAGCTTCTCATCGAGGGCATTGATCTGCTTGCGGCCTGTGAAGCTCACCGAGGTCTTGATCCTGGTTCCCATATTTAGCCCCTTTACCAGGTCTTCGATGGCAATGGTAAGCGGTTGTTTCTCGGAGATGGGCGATACCAGCGAATGAGACAGTTTGCGTGTTTCGTTGATGGCGGTAAACACGTCTTCCCTTGCTTTTTCCAGTCTTTCGTCGCGGCGTTCCACGTTGCGGAGGGCAGTGTCGAGCATCATTTTAGCCGAGGCCAGCAGTTGGCTGATATTGTCGTGCAGTTCGATGCCGATCTCTTTTCTTTCGGCTTCCTGGGTGCGCAGCGTTTGCTCGACGAGGTCGCGTTCCTGCTGTATCTTCTGCCGGAGGATGATATCGGTTATGTCGGTGGAAATACCCGCGATGCCATACACTTCGTCATTCCGGTTGATCAGCGGGAACCGGATGGAATAATAATGCCGGGTTTCATCGTTGAACGGCACCTGTTCTTCGGTTTCGGTCGGCGATCGTTGCTCCAGTACCCGGGCGTCGTTCCGGGCAAATTCCATGGCGAACTGTTCGGGGTTGAGGTCAAATACCGTTTTACCCGCTACGGCTTCGAAACTGGTGTTATACGTTTTCTCGAATTGTTTATTGACCAGCGTAAATCGTCCGTACACGTCTTTTACGTAAATGATCGATGAGGCATTGTCGATGATGGCCTGCAGCAGTTGCCGGTTGTCTTCGAGCTGGCGCCGCGCGCGCGTGGTGGTTTGCGTGTTCTTCCAGAGAATATAGGTGGCGGCGATTACCAGCATTACCAGGAGGCTGGCCAGGAAGAAATTGATCTTGCCGAAAACGTCGTTGCTGCGGATACCGGCTTCTTTCCTGGCTGCGAGGGTGCGCGACTCGTCGGCTTTTATCGCATCGATGGTGAGATCGAGGAATCCCTGTTTGTTGACGATAGCATTGGCGATAATATAATTTTCCGCCGCCAGGGTGCCTTGTTTTTTCCGGATGGCGATGCATTGCTCCAGGAATGCCAGTTTCTGCTGCAGGTTCTTGCGCAACTGGTCGAGCCGGGCCTGTTGTGCCGGGTTGTCGGCGCACAGCGCCTTGAGGTTTTTAATGCGGGTGAAAACCGACTGCTGCGTGGTATAAAAAGGGCCGAGGAAGGTGTAATCGCCTGTAATAACGTAGCCCCGAACACCCAGCTCCAGGTCTTTCACCGCAGTGGAAATTCTTTCGGCGTCGAGCAGCACCTGCCGGGTGTGATCGATCTGCTGCGTCGTTTCACGGTTGCCGAGGTTGTTCTGGTAGCCTTTAAGCCCGAGCAGTAATATACCCAGTACCAGCAGCAACGATACGATCAGCAGGTTCTGTTCGGTGGCAAGGGGTGTTTTAAAGAACCGGTGCAGGGCGGCGGTGGCCAGTTTTTTGTTGGCCGCTGTTGCTGTATGCCGAAAGCGCGAAAAAGAATGTTGCCGGTTATTCATGACGGAAAATGAACAACGATAAACGGGTGGGTTTATTGCCGGGGGCTGAAATTAGAACAAAATAATTGACAGATAGGGGTTTAGGTGCTGCGAGCCGGCCTATCTTTTCATGTCTTCGAGCTCTTTTTGCAGCCGGAACATGTCGTCTCTCAGCCGTGCCGCTTCCATGAAGTCGAGGTCGCGGGCGGCTTTTTCCATTGTCTTTTTGGTGTGGGCAATGGCTTTTTCAAGTTGGGGAATGGTTTTGTAGGTGGGCTGCTCTTCGGCAACGGCGGCAACCAGCTCTCCGTCAGGCGCCAGGGCATATGGATTCCGGACGTCGTAGCCTTTGATTTCCAGCACCGCTGTCTGGGCCATCACCTGTTCTATTGATTTCTTTACCGTACGGGGTATTATGCCATGTACCGCATTGTATTCGAGCTGTTTTTCCCGGCGGCGGCCGGTTTCATCGATGGTGCGTTGCATGCTTTCGGTGATGCTGTCGGCATAAAAGATCACCAGGCCATCGACATTCCGGGCAGCGCGCCCGGCAGTTTGGGTAAGCGAGCGCTCGTTGCGCAGGAACCCTTCTTTGTCGGCGTCGAGAATAGCCACCAGCGATACTTCGGGCAGGTCGAGACCTTCGCGCAACAGGTTCACGCCCACCAGCACGTCGATCTCGCCGAGCCGCAGTTGCCGCAGGATCTCCACCCGGTCGAGCGTATCCACTTCGCTGTGTATATATTTCGATTTGATATTGATACGACCCAGGTATTTGTCCATTTCCTCTGCCATGCGTTTGGTAAGGGTGGTGACCAGGATGCGGTCGCCTTTTTGTACCCGCAGGTCGATTTCATGCAGCAGGTCGTCGATCTGGTTCACGCTGGGCCGTATCTCGATCGGCGGGTCGAGCAGCCCCGTTGGGCGCACTACCTGCTCAATCACCACGCCATCGGTTTTTTCCAGTTCGTAATCGCCCGGGGTGGCCGATACATAGATCGTCTGGTTTACCAGCGATTCAAATTCGTGGAAGTTGAGGGGGCGGTTGTCGAGGGCGGAAGGAAGGCGGAATCCATATTCCACCAGGTTGAGCTTGCGGCTGCGGTCGCCCCCGTACATGCCGCTTACCTGCGGAATGGTCTGGTGGCTTTCATCGATCACGCAGAGAAAATCTCGCGGGAAATAGTCAAGCAGGCAAAAGGGCCGGGTGCCGGGCATGCGCCGGTCAAAAAAGCGTGAATAGTTCTCGACGCCATTGCAATAACCCAGTTCGCGGATCATTTCCACATCGTAGTTCACCCGCTCCGAAAGCCGCTGGGCTTCGATGAATTTCTGTTGCTGCTTGAAATAATCCACCTGGGCCGACAACTCATCCTGTATCTCGTACAGCACCTGCTGCATCTGGTCTTTGGGCGCCAGGTACAGGTTGGCGGGGAAGATGGCCGCATTTTCCAGCCGGCCGATGCGTTTGCCGGTTTTTACTTCAAAGCTTTCGATGGTTTCTATATCGTCGCCAAAGAAAGTGATGCGGTAGCCGAAATCGAGATAAGGCAGGTTGATGTCAACGCTATCGCCCTTTACACGAAAGGTTCCCCGCGTAAACTCAATGGTAGTGCGTGTATAGAGTGAGTTTACCAGGGCATGAAGAAAGGCCTGGCGCGAAATGGTTTGACCCTCGTGGATACGAATGATGCCGTTCTCAAACTCTGTGGGATTGCCTATGCCATAGATACAGCTTACGGATGCGACTACGATGATGTCGCGCCGGCCGCTGAGCAACTGCGAGGTGGCCTGCAGGCGCAGTTTATCGAGCTCTTCGTTAATGGCCAGGTCTTTTTCGATATAGGTATCTGAAACCGGTATATAAGCCTCGGGCTGGTAATAGTCATAATACGAAACAAAATAGCCGACGGCGTTGTCGGGAAAGAACTGTTTGAATTCGCCGTACAACTGGGCTACCAGGGTTTTGTTGTGGGTGAGCACCAGTGTAGGACGTTGCACCTGCTGAATGACGTTGGCGATGGTAAAGGTCTTGCCGCTGCCGGTTACGCCCAGCAGGGTTTGGTGCTGCTCGCCGGCGAGTACGCCGTCGGTAAGCTGCCGGATCGCTTCAGGCTGATCTCCCGCCGGCGAATAGGGCGCTTTCAGTGTAAAAGGCATAGCGGAAAGTTACGCAGTCATTTTTGTGATTTTGATAACCAGTCATTTATTAAATTGGTCCGATAATTGTTCACATTTTTTCCACAGTCTATCGGACCAGACTACCATGCGGCTTTTACTAACCCATTTTTTGTCCGCAGCCTTGTTGTGCGCCTTTCACAGCCTGGCTGCGCAACCGGTTTTTCCCCCGGTTGAAGCGGCCAAGCCGGTCGTTGATACCTCCCTGCAATTGCCGGGCCCCGGGCCCACCGGGCCGTTGCCGGAGATCGATGAGCCGGTTTCGGGCGGACGCGGAAAGCTGCAGTTGCGCTGGAAGCTTCCCGAAAATAAAGACAGCGGCTATTTGCGTGTGGAGCGAAGCGCCACGTCGGCCGGCCCCTTCGAAGTGTTATCGGTTATCCGCCTCGACGGCGTACAACAATCAGGTGTTTTTACAGACGACCTGCCGCTGCGCGGTATAAATCATTACCGGGTAGTATTGGTTTCGCCGGCGGGGGACAAGAAGTCGTCGCGGGTGGCGTCGACGGGGCTGGCCGGGGAAATGTCGTGCAGATTCTATCCCAACCCGGTCGATAATATGCTGATTATTCGCTCCGAACAGGCGCTCGATATGCTGCTGAGCGATGCCAGCGGTAAACCCCGGTTGTCTATGAAGCTGAAAGCAGGCCTGCAAACCGTGGATGTGTCTTTGCTGGAAAAAGGCATGTATATCATCACGTTAGTACAAACAGAAACCGGCAGGAGCGTAACAGAAAAATTGCTGAAGAATTAGGGAAACGCGTATTTGTACGCTATTTTATAAAATAGTTGGCATGATAAGAGAAAACCACTATTATTGTACTGGTTTTTCATAGGATATTGGATTTTAAAAACGGGGTTGAATGTCTATTCTGACCCCTTTTTTATTTTATCCAACTCCTCACCAGCCAATTGCTTCTCCGAACAGGTCCGACATTTTATTCTGTCGGCAACACTTTCTAAATTTCTGCAAAAGACACCGCTAAAACTGTGCCGTAAAATGTAAAACCGGCTGGTATCCGGGTAAATTTACCGGAAAACAGCCAGTTCAATGGGCCAACACCGTCTAAATTACCGGGTGGCTATAATGGTATTGGGAGCGCGGTGCTTCAGGCGGCTCAGCAGCCAGCCGATGGTAAAACTGGGAATGAAATCGGTGAACGGAAGGATTTCTTCCGCAAAACTGAACACACCGCCCAGGGCGCCTTTCCATCCGCCGAAAAGCTGGTAGAAAAGCAGTCCGGAAATGGGCGCCCAGACAAGGTCGCTGAATTCGCCCAGCGCCGGAACGGCATAGGAAAAATAACCCACGGCGTCCAGCAGCAAACAGAGCATCAGCGAAGGTTGTCCTTTTTTCATGGTTCACAGACTGCAAAAAGCACCGCGGGGTTGTATGGTCAGTAATTGATCACCTGCTCTTCGATATCGGCGGGAATCTCCCTGAACTCGTATTGCTGGTTGCGCAGTTGCGGCTCAAAGCCGGCTTCTGCAATCGCTTCCTGGATGCCTTTATACGTGAAGCGGTGCGGGGCGCCTGCGGCGCTGACCACATTCTCTTCTATCATGATGCTGCCGAAATCGTTGGCGCCGGCATGCAGGCAAAGCTGGGCCACGTCTTTTCCCACGGTCAGCCAACTGGCCTGGATGTTTTTGATATTGGGCAGCATGATGCGGCTGAGGGCGATCATCCGTATATATTCTTCAGCGGTGGTCAGGTTGTGTACGCCCCTGATGCGCGCCAGCAGGGTATCGACGTCTTGAAAGGTCCACGGTATAAAGGCGATGAATCCTTTTACATTGTCGGGCTTTCTGGCCTGCACTTCCCTGATCCTGACCAGGTGCTCCATGCGTTCGGTAATGGTTTCCACGTGGCCGAACATCATGGTGGCCGAAGTGGTGAGGTTTAGCTTATGCGCCTCGTGCATAATGTCCAGCCATTCCTGCGAGCCGCATTTGCCTTTGCTGATCAGGCGGCGAACACGGTCTATCAGTATTTCCGCACCGGGGCCGGGCAGGGAGTCCAGTCCCGCGTCTTTCAGCGCCTTCAGCACTTCGTGGTGTGATTTCTTTTCCAGCTTGCAGATATGCGCCACCTCGGGGGGACCCAGCGCGTGCAGCTTCAGCAGGGGAAAACGTTTCTTCAGCTCGCGGAAAAGCTGCGTATAATAATCAAGTCCCAGGTCAGGATGATGGCCACCCTGCAGCAGCAACTGCTCGCCGCCATAGCGAAAGGTTTCACTGATCTTCCGCTCATAGGTGCCTATGTCGGTGATATACGCCTCCGCATGACCGGGGATGCGGTAAAAGTTGCAGAACTTACAGTTTGCTATACAGACATTGGTGGTGTTGAGGTTGCGGTCGATGATCCATGTCACTTTTCCGTGCGGCACCTGCTGCCGGCGGAGGGTGTCGGCCACCTGCATCAGCTCGGTAAGGGGCGCATGGTGATAGAGGTATTCGCCCTCTTCGACCGATAAAAATGCAAACTTCAGCGCACGCTCATAAATCTCTGATAATTCCATTCGTCATTAATTCTGGAACAAAAGTAAATATAAACGTAAATTCAAGGGGTAACCAAGTTCGCTGCTGCCTGTGAATGAATTGAAACGTGCCATTTATCTCGGGGCATTCTTATTAATAGCCATGCAGTCGGTTGTGCTGGGCCAGGAGTATTTTTCGCAGCCTCCGGCCCAAATCATTACCGACATCCCTTTCCGCTTATACAATGGCGGCGTGGTAATGGTACGCGCCAAATTTGACGATGTTCCCGATTCGCTGAATTTCATTCTGGACACCGGCAGCGGCGGCATCAGCCTGGACTCTGTTACGGTCGACCGGCTGAAAATCCCTACGGTGGTCTCCGACCGCACCATTCGTGGCATTGCGGGCATTAAAAAGGTCCGTTTCGCCAATAACCACCGCCTGCGCTTTCCGGGCCTGGAGGTCGATAGCCTTAATTTTCACATCAACGATTATGAGATACTGACCAGCGTATATGGTGAACGGATCGACGGCATCATTGGCTTCAGCTTTTTTTCCCGCTATATCGTCCGGATCGATTATGATACCCTGCTGATGCGCGTATATCGCCAGGGAGCCTTCCGGTATCCGCGCGGCGGTTTCCTGCTGCGCCCCACGCTGGCCACTATTCCCATTACCGAATTGCGGCTGCGCGACTTTACTACGTCGCAAGCGCGTTATTTTTTCGACACCGGCGCCGGCCTCTGTCTTTTGCTGAACGATAATTTTGTGGACGACAGCCTGTTGTTCGACAAAAAGAAAAAGATGTACCGAACCCAGGCGGAGGGCCTAGGCGGCAAAGCCTCGATGCGCCTCACCACGGTAAAAGAAGTGAAGCTGGGCCCGTATAGGTTCAGAAAAGTACCTACGTATATTTTTGACGATGAGTTTAATGTGACCAGCTATCCGTATCTCGGCGGACTGGTCGGCAATGACCTGCTGCGGCGCTTCAATGTATATTTGAACTACCAGCGGCGGGAAATTTACCTGGTGCCCAACCGGCATTTCAAAGACCAGTTCGACTATGCATACACCGGTCTGGGCTTCTATTTTATCAACGGCCAGGTCAGGGTTACCGATATCATGGAAGGATCGCCCGCTGAAGAGGCGGGATTCAGGGAAGGAGATGTTATTATAGCGATAAACAATAATATGTCGCGCAATATCCAGGCTTACCGTTCCATGCTGCAGCAGCCGGGCGAGAAACTCAAAGTGATGGTGGTGCGCCGCGAAGACGGTAAAATTGAGGTGCTAACCCTCAAAGTGATCAACATTCTTAAGTGATCAGGGGTTAATATTGCAGTCGCGTCAAAAAACGCGTTTTAGTATGATCCAGTTTGCCCGCTTTGTTTTGTCGAATGGGCTGAAGGTGCTGGTGCATGAAGATGCATCCACCCCCATGGCCGTTGTAAATGTACTATATGATGTCGGCGCGCGCGATGAAGATCCCCGGCGTACGGGTTTTGCCCACCTGTTTGAGCACCTGATGTTCGGCGGCAGTATCAATATTGCCGAATACGACGATGAGCTGCAAAAGGCAGGCGGCGAAAACAATGCGTACACCACCAACGATCTCACCAATTACTACTGCCAGTTGCCGGCTGCCAATATCGAAACCGCTTTCTGGCTCGAGAGCGACCGGATGCTCAGCCTTGCTTTCAGCAAGAAAAGCCTCGACGTGCAAATCAAGGTAGTAAGCGAAGAGTTCAAAGAGCATTACCTCAACCGGCCTTATGGTGACCTTTGGTTCAAGATGCGCCAAATGGCGTATGAAGTGCATCCGTATAAATGGATGACCATCGGCCGTGAACTGAAGCACATCGAAGAAGCGAGCCTGGCCGACGTGAAGACGTTCTTCGGCAAGCACTATAATCCCAGCAACGCCATTCTGGTAGTGGCGGGTAATGTAGTGACCGAACAGGTATATGCGCTGGCCGAAAAATGGTTTGGTCCTATTCCTGCCGGCGAAAAATACCACCGTCGCCTGCCGCAGGAACCCGTGCAGACCGTGCCGCGCCGGCTCGATACCAGCGCCCTGGTGCCGGTAGACGCTTTTGTCAAAACCTGGCATATGCCTGCGCGGCTCGACCCGCGTTATTATGCGGTAGACCTGATGAGCGATATACTCGGACATGGCGCCTCCAGCCGCCTCTACCAGTCGCTGGTAAAAGAGCAACATCTCTTTACCAACCTCGATTGCTATCATTTCGGCTCTTCCGACGCCGGTCTGCTGGCGGTGGAAGGGCGGCTGGTGCGGGGTATTACACTGGAAGAAGCTGAAGCTGCAGTGCAGCAGCAAATCGCGCTGCTCCAGGAAAACGGTGTTACTACCGCCGAGCTGGAAAAAGTGAAGAATAAAACGGAAAGCACGCTTGCTTTCGAAGACATGAGCGTTATGAGCCGGGCCGCCAGCCTGGCCTATTATGAGCTGCTGGGCGATGCCGCGCTGATAAACGAAGAGCTGGAAAAATACCAGGCTGTGACGGCCACGGATATCCTGAACGAAAGCCGGGCCGTTTTAACAGAGAATAACAGCAATACCCTCTATTACCGCGCTGCTGCCGAAGCAGCCGTTCTGGCGGGTGATATTGAAAACGAAGACGAAGAAGACGATGATTAACCGCAAAGAAGCGCCGCCTTACCTGAATGCCGTGGACTTTGACATCAGGCTTAAGCCTGTCGATAAATATGTGCTGCGAAACGGAGTGGAAGTATATGCCATTAACGCCGGCGCTGAAGAAGTGATCCAGGTGGAATGGGTTTTCTGGGCAGGCAACTGGTACGAGAAGCGCAATATGGTGGCGGCTGCCGCCAACTTTTTGCTGAAAAACGGCACCGCCCATAAAACCGCTTTCGCCATTAACGAGCACTTCGATTATTACGGTGCTTCGTTTGGCCGTTCCTGTTACAGTGAAACGGCGCTGCTGAACTTGCAGGGGCTTACCCGGCACCTGCCCCGTCTGCTGCCGGTGGTTCGCGAAATACTGACCGAGGCTTCTTTTCCCGAAGAAGAACTGGCGCTTTATCAAAAAACCAATGCCCAGCGCCTTGATGTAAACCTGAAGAAAAACGATTTTGTCGCCAACCGGCTGATCGATGAAAAGCTCTATGGCTTCGATCACCCGTATGGCCGTTACAGCCGTCACGAAGACCTTGCCGCCATCGGTCGGGAAGAACTGCTCGGTTTTTATGATCAGTATTATCGCCGGGGGCGCTGTATGATCTTTGTAGCGGGGCGCCTGCCGCACGATATTTTTGCGCAACTCGAAAATGTTTTTGGCGACCTACCTCTTCACGGCAATACTACGGTAAGAACAGATCATACAATAACGCCCGCCACTGAACGGATATACCGGGTGAACAATGACCCCCAGGGTATGCAGGGGGCTATCCGCCTGGCGCGACCCTTTCCCAACCGGCACCATCCCGATTTTTTCGGGGCGCAGGTGCTCAACAATATTTTTGGCGGGTTCTTCGGCTCGCGGCTGATGACCAATATCCGTGAAGACAAGGGATATACTTATGGCATCTACAGCTACCTGCAGAACCACCGGCAGTCGTCGGCCTGGATGGTATCGACCGAGGCCGGCCGCGACGTTTGCGAGGCGGCCATCCGGGAAGTATATAATGAAATGGAAAGGCTGCGCAATGAGCCGGTGGGCGAAGAGGAGCTGTTGCTGGTAAGAAATTATATTATGGGCTCGCTGCTGGGCGATCTCGACGGCCCGTTCCAGGTGATCGGCCGGTGGAAAAACCTTATCCTGAACGAGCTCGGCGAATCGCATTTTTATAAGAGCATCGATACCATAAAAAATATTTCGGCAGAAAGTCTGCAGGCGCTGGCCAATAAGTACCTGCAGCCGGATGCCTTCTATGAAATGGTGGTGGTATAGCAATATTTACCAACAATGAAAAAGGGACTGATCCTCGTTGCCGTATTGATGGCCGCGGCCGCGGCAGGATATTTCATCATTGCACCGAAGGGTCAGCCGCCGCCGCCCGGTGCGCCGCCGCCCGGGATGGTATGGATTCCCGGTGGTCGTTTTACCATGGGCTCTGACGATCCCATGACCTGGGAAGAAGAAAGGCCGGCGCATCCTGTAAAGGTGAAAGGCTTTTGGATGGACGCGACAGAGGTGACCAATGCCGAGTTTGCCCGTTTCGTATCTGCCACGCATTATATAACCGATGCAGAGAAGGCGCCGAAGCTGGAAGAGATTATGGCGCAGGTACCGCCGGGTACACCACCGCCTGATCCGAAAGACCTGGTGGCAGGCGGACTGGTTTTTCATAGCACCGCCAAACCGGTCTCAACCGACGACCTTACCCAATGGTGGCGCTGGGAGCCCGGCGCCGACTGGCGGCACCCCGAAGGGCCAGGCTCATCCGTCGAAGGCCGTGAGCTGCACCCGGTGGTAATGGTGAGTTGGAACGACGCGCAGGCCTATTGCAAATGGGCGGGCAAGAGACTGCCGACAGAAGCGGAATGGGAGTTTGCCGCGCGTGGCGGCCAGGAAGGAAAAAATTTTGTGTGGGGCGACGAAGCGCCAACCGACAACCGTGTATTTGCCAATACCTGGCAGGGGCATTTCCCCGACAACAACACCAAAAAAGACGGGTTTGAAAGAACGGCGCCGGTGAAGTCGTTCGCGCCGAACGGATACGGGCTGTATGATATGGCAGGTAATGTATGGGAGTGGTGTAACGACTGGTACGACAAGCTGCTTTACCAGACCTACGACGAAGGAGAGGTGATCGACAACCCCCAGGGGCCGGCCGCCAGCCGCGATCCCGCCCAGCCTTATACGCCGCTGCGGGTGCAGAAAGGCGGCTCTTTTTTATGCCACGACAGCTATTGCCAGCGCTACCGCCCCAGTGCGCGACAGGCAAGCTCGCCCGAAAGCGGGATGAGCCACGTAGGTTTTCGCTGCGTGAAAGATGCTCCCTAGCATTCTGTATCTTTATGAAAAGGAGCGCCATGCGCAAAGGGTCATCCGTTACAAAATGGCTTTTACTGGTACTGATCGGTTTTACTGCCGGGGCTGCTGTTGCTTTTTATCCCCGGCACCTGCAGGAAAAGAAGCGAACAGAAGAAAAACAAAAGCGGGAAATGATCAGCCGGCAAAAAGAAAACCCGCAATCTTGTTCACAGCCTGCCTCGCGGGCAGCGGGCGTTACGCAACAGAAGACCCTTCCCAGGCAACCACACGACTGATTCAAAAGCAGCGCCATGAAAAACAGTATCGTTTATTTGCTCGTACCGCTTTTGCTGGCTGCCTGCAGCCACACACGCGTTTCGCAAGACTCAGCCACCACGGCCGCACAGGTCGACTCGCTGGTTGATAGCAAAAGCTTCCAGTTCACCGCACAGAGCGTACAACCGCTCGGCAGCCGGTCGCGGATGTTGAGCACCCCTTATTTTGTGCGTGTCGATAACAATAAGCTGACCGTTGACCTGCCCTATATGGGAAGAGCCTATTCCGCACCCGTAAATGCGGCAGAAAGCCCCTTGCGCTTTGAATCAACTGATTTTGACTACAGCATTGAAAAGACCCCCAAAAGCAGGTCTTTGCTGATCCGGCCGCACGGCATCGACGTGCAGCAGCTTCAGTTCAATATTTTCGACAACGGAACCACGTACCTGAATGTAGTGAGCACCAGCCGGCAGGCTATTTCTTTCAACGGGTACATGCAAACGCTGCCTGTTCCCAAACAAACAAACCCATAACGCATGAATATTCTTATCAGGTTACTCATTGCTGCACTGGTCGCTTTTGGCCTTTCCCGTATTTTAGGAGGGGTGCACATCGATTCGTATGTGACCGCGTTGATTGTTGCCGCAGTGCTGGCGGTACTCAATGCCGTCGTTAAGCCGATCATGATCATACTCACCCTTCCTGTAACCATTATTACGCTGGGGTTGTTCCTTTTTGTTATCAACGCCCTTATCATCCTGTTGTGCGCGAAGCTGGTTCCGGGCTTTGCGGTAGACGGCTTCTGGTGGGCGCTGCTGTTCAGTATTCTTTTTTCTATAGGATCGTCGATTTTATATTCCGGCAACGAAACCAAAAACAGGTAACATGGATTTTGACCGTTGCAACCTGAGTAATGACGAACTGATCTCTTTTTACCGGCGTTTGCTGCTGCCGCGGCTGATCGAAGAAAAAATGCTGCTCTACCTGCGACAGGGAAAGATCAGCAAATGGTTCAGCGGTATAGGGCAGGAAGCCATTTCGGTGGGTGCCACCCTCGCCATGTTGCCCGATGAATGGCTTTTCCCGCTGCATCGCAACCTGGGTGTGTTTACCACGCGCAACATGCCGCTGCATCGTTTGTTCCTGCAATGGCAGGGAAGCCGTAACGGATACAGCCTGGGGCGTGAACGCAGCTTTCATTTCGGTTCCAAAGAACACCATATCTGCGGCATGATTTCGCACCTTGGTCCCCAGCTCGCGCTGGCTGATGGTGCTGCCCTTGCCGCAAAACTATCCGGCAGCGGAAAAGCATCGCTTGCTTTTACCGGCGACGGCGGCACCAGCGAAGGGGATTTTCACGAAGCCCTGAACGTAGCAGCCGTATGGGACCTCCCGGTGATATTCGTGATCGAGAACAACGGCTATGCGCTCAGCTCTCCCGTCAGTGAGCAATACCGCTGCGCTTCGCTGGTTGACCGCGCCCAGGGTTATGGCATGGAGGGCGTCAGGATCGACGGTAACAACCTCATGACGGTGTACGATACCATTCGTGGCGTAAGAGAGTACTGCATCCGGGAACAGAAACCTTACCTGGTGGAATGCATGACCTTCCGCATGCGGGGGCATGAGGAAGCCAGCGGTGTAAAATATGTTCCGCCTCATTTGTTTGAAGAATGGGCGCCCAAAGACCCGGTATCGAATTTTGAAAACTGGCTGTTGTCTATTGACGTGATATCCCCCGAGTTTATAGAAAAAGACAGGGCGCTGATGGCCAGCTTCATTGACCAGGAGCTGCTGCAGGCCACCGAAACAGGATTTGCAGATTTCAGGGTACAGGATGAACTGCGGTCGGTATATGCGATTTCAGCAGCGCCTGCCGAAGACCCGGCGCCGGCAGCGGAAAAAGAGCTGCGGCTGGTGGATGCGATCAGTGAAGCGATCGACCTGGCCATGCAAAAGCACGACCACCTGGTGCTGATGGGCCAGGATATCGCCGGCTACGGCGGGGCGTTCAAAATCACCAACGGACTGCTCGATAAATACGGCGCCGCGCGGGTGCGCAACACACCGCTCTGCGAGAGCGCCATTTTGGGAACGGCACTGGGCTTATCGCTCGAGGGTTACCAGTCGATGGTAGAAATGCAGTTCGCCGACTTTGTGAGCGCGGGCTTTACCCAGATCGTGAACAACCTGGCAAAAAGCCATTATCGTTGGGGACATGCCCCGAATGTTGTGATCCGCCTGCCAACCGGCGCAGGTGTTGGCGCAGGACCCTTTCACAGCCAGAGCAATGAAGGCTGGTTCACTCACGTGCCGGGATTGAAAGTGGTTTATCCATCCACCCCCGCCGATGCAAAGGGGTTGCTGCTGGCCGCTTTTGAAGATCCCAACCCGGTATTGTTTTTCGAGCACAAAGCCTTGTACCGAAGTGTCAGCGGAAAGGTTGCAGCCGGTTATACCGTGCTGCCCATCGGCAAAGCGCGACAAGTGCAGGAAGGTGATATGATCAGTATCATTACCTATGGCGCAGGCGTGCATTGGGCGTTGGAGTATGCGATGGCAAATATGCACCTCGGCATTGATATCGTTGACCTGCGAACCCTGTTGCCGCTCGATTACGACAGCATCAGGCAGTCGGTCGAAAGAACCGGCAAAGTGCTGGTGCTGCATGAAGACACCCTGACCTATGGCATAGGCGCAGAGATCGCCGCGTGGATCGCCGAACATTGTTTTGAAAGCCTCGATGCGCCGGTAATGCGTTGCGGTTCGCTCGATACGCCTGTTCCGTTCAACCGGTTGCTGGAGCAACAGTTCCTGCCGCAGCAACGGATGGCCGAAATGATCGAAAAGCTACTCGCTTATTAAGGTTTCGCCCGGTTCACTGGTCGCGGGCGCACCCGGACGTTCGCCCACCTGTTGCCGCCACATGGCGTAGTAAAGCCCCTTGCTTTCCACCAGCTCCGCATGCTTTCCGCTTTCCACAATGCGGCCTTTCTCGAGCACGTAAATGGTATCTGCATGCATGATGGTCGAGAGCCGGTGAGCAATCAGTATGGTCATCTGTTTTTGTTCGGCAGATATGTCGCGGATGGTGGACGTAATGTCTTCTTCGGTGATGGAATCGAGCGCCGACGTGGCTTCGTCGAAGATCAGCAGCCGCGGGTTTCTCAGCAGCGCCCGCGCAATGGCAAGCCGCTGTTTCTCTCCGCCCGAAACCCGCTTGCCGCCTTCGCCCAGTATGGTATCTAGCCCGCGCTGCGAGCCGGTTACCAGCGGCAGAGCCGCCGCCTTTTCAAGGGCGGCATAGATCTCTTCGTCGCTGGCATCGGGTTTTACAAACAACATATTGTCGCGGATGGTTCCCGAAAACAACTGTGTTTCCTGCGTAACAAAACCGAGCTGGCGCCGGATGCGGTTATAACGGATATGTTTAACCGAAACGCCGTCGATGCTGATCTCGCCCGCTGTGGGGGTATAAAGACCGACCAGGAGCTTTACGAGCGTGGATTTGCCCGAGCCCGATGGCCCCACGAAGGCGATGGTTTCTCCCAGCGATACTTCAAACGAAATGTCTTCTACCGCATATTGCGCGGCATTGCGGTGCCTGAAATAAACACTGTCGAAATGCAGGTGTGTGATGTCTTCCACGTCGATGGGCTCTTCGGGCCGGTACTCGGGCGATTGCTCCATCAGTTCGTTGAAGACCTGCAGTGAGGCCTCCGCTTCGCGGTATTGCAATATGATATTGCCGAGATCCTGCAGCGGCCCGATGATACCGGTAGAGATGAACTGCATCGAGATCAGCTCGCCGGTGCTCAGCACATTGCGGAAGATCAGCCAGAGCAATATGAACAGGATGGATTGCTTGAGCAGGTTCAGGGTGGTGCCCTGCAGAAAGGAAAGGGTGCGCACCTTGCGGGTCTTTTCCATCTCCAGGTCAAAGATGCGGCGGGTAAAAGCGCTCAGCCGCCGGATTTCGGGGTAGGTGAGCCCCAGACTTTTAACCAGCTCGATATTGCGCAGCGATTCGGTGATGGAGCCGCTGAGCAGGTTGGTCTGTTTTACCACCGACCGTTGTATGGTTTTGATCCGGCGGCTGAGCAGGCTGGTGAGTCCGCCCAGCAGCACCACGCCGATCAGGAAGACCGGGATCAGGGCCCAGTGTTTGGTGACGGCATACCAGATGAGAAAGCCGATGCCGACCAGCGACGAGAACAGGATGTTGATGAAGGAATTGATAAAACGTTCGGTGTCGTTCCTCACCTTTTGCAGCTTCGACAGGGTTTCACCGCTGCTTTGGGTGTCGAAGTCCTGGTAAGGAAGACGCAGGGTTTGCCGTAACCCGTCGTTGAAAACCTGCATGCCGAATTTCTGCACCACCAGCCGCACCACGTAATCTTTGAAGGTTTGCGCGACGCGCGACAGCAAAGCGACGCCGACCGCCAGCGCCAGCAGCCAGCTTACGCCGCGAATGCGTTCTTTCTCTGCCAGCCCTTCGGGATTCAGCGCATATTTATCGATGACCTTGCCGAATATGATCGGGTCGTACAGCGAAAGTACCTGGCCGACTCCTGCTAAGAGCAACGCCAGGAAAACCCAGTTTTGATAGGGTTTCAGGTATTTCCAGAGGATCTTCATCGTTCATTTGCCTTGAGCAGCCGGATGAAATTGCCGCCCAGTATTTTACGGATGTCTTTTTTCGAATAGCCGCGCAGCAGCAGTGCGGAGGTTATATTCGGCATGTCTTCCACGCCGTTGAGGTCGAGTGGACTGGAGTCGATACCGTCGAAATCGGAGCCGAGCCCTACATGGTTAACGCCGATCAGCCGAACGATATGGTCAAGGTGATCGAGCAAAAGGTTCATGCCGGGACGAAGTTGCTCGGCTTCTTCGGGGTATTTCCGCGCGATCCATTCATCGATGCTGTAAGAGGGCATATCGGTTGCCTTCAATGAATCGACTTCCCCTTTATGGCTGGCCTGGAAGGCTTCGCGGCGCCGGTTGAAGCTGCTGTCGAGAAAACCCGAATAGAAGTTGAGGTGTATTACGCCGCCGTTCTTACCGATGGCGACGATCTGCTCGTCGGTAAGGTTCCGGGGCACGGGGCAAATCGCATATACGCAACTGTGAGATACCAGCACGGGTTTGGTGCTGACGGCCAG
>JBDHYM010000018.1:0-27637 GCA_039811405.1 Flavihumibacter sp.
ACCCGCAACATTTTCGTGCTGGAGTTTCTCGACTATTTCATCGACCCGCCGCGGTACACCATCGATGAGTGTATGGAACGCGGCCTTACCTACGCCGTTCCGCTGAAGGCCAAGTTGCGCCTGAGTTGTAACGACGAAGAGCACGTCGATTTCCAAACCATTGTGCAGGATGTATTCCTGGGCAATATTCCCTATATGACCCCGCGCGGCACCTTTGTGATCAACGGCGCCGAACGCGTTGTCGTATCGCAACTGCACCGCTCACCCGGCGTATTCTTCGGTCAGTCGATCCACCCCAACGGTACCAAGATCTACTCTGCAAGGGTGATCCCCTTCAAAGGCGCCTGGATGGAATTCGCGACCGATATCAACAACGTGATGTATGCCTATATCGATCGTAAGAAGAAGTTCCCTGTAACTACCCTGCTGCGTTCGATCGGCTTCGAAACAGATAAAGACATCCTCGAACTCTTCGGTATGGCCGATGAAGTGAAGGGAGAGAAGAAAGCCCTCGAAAAATACCTCGGCAAGAAACTGGCAGCCCGTGTACTGCGTACCTGGGTGGAAGATTTCGTGGACGAAGACACCGGTGAAGTGGTATCGATCGAGCGGAACGAAGTGGTGCTGGAGCGCGATACCGTTCTCGACGAAGAAGCGATCGATATGATCGTTGACATGGATGTGAAGAGCGTGTTCCTGCAGCGCGAAGACGTGGGTGGTGACTATGCCATCATCTATAACACGCTGAACAAGGATACCTCGAACAGCGAGCTGGAAGCGGTACAGCATATCTACCGCCAGTTGCGCGGCGCCGATGCGCCCGATGACGAAACCGCCCGCGGTATCATCGACAAGCTGTTCTTCAGCGACAAACGCTACGACCTCGGTGAAGTAGGCCGTTACAAGATCAACCGCAAGCTGAACCTCAACTATCCCCTCGATCACAAAGTACTGACCAAAGAAGATATCATTGAGATCATCAAATACCTGGTACGCCTTACCAACGCGAAAGCCGAGATCGACGACATCGATCACCTGAGCAACCGTCGTGTGCGTACGGTGGGCGAGCAGCTCTATGCGCAATTCGGCGTGGGCCTGGCCCGTATGGCCCGTACCATCCGCGAGCGTATGAACGTGCGTGACAATGAAGTGTTCACCCCGGTGGATCTCATCAACGCCCGTACGCTGAGCTCGGTGATCAACTCGTTCTTCGGCACCAGCCAGTTGTCGCAGTTCCTCGACCAGACCAACCCGCTGTCGGAGATCACGCACAAGCGCCGTATCTCGGCCCTCGGCCCTGGTGGTCTGAGCCGCGAACGCGCCGGCTTCGAAGTGCGCGACGTACACTACAGCCACTACGGCCGCCTGTGTACCATCGAAACACCTGAAGGACCGAACATCGGTCTGATCTCTACCCTTTGCGTACACGCGAAGATCAACGAGATGGGCTTTATCGAAACGCCTTATCGCCGGGTGGAGAATGGTAAAGTGAATATGAAGGAGCTCACTTTCCTGAGCGCCGAAGAAGAAGATACTGCCAAGATCGCCCAGGCCAATACGCCGCTCACCGAGAAAGGAGAATTTGTAGAGGAAAAAGTAGTGAGCCGCGAAACCGGTGACTTCCCGATCCTCGATAAAACAGAGGTGGAATTCATGGACGTAGCACCGAACCAGATCGTGGGACTGAGCGCTTCGCTGATCCCCTTCCTGGAGCATGATGACGCCAACCGTGCGCTCATGGGATCGAACATGCAACGCCAGGCTGTTCCGCTGATCAAACCGCAGGTGCCTTTCGTTGGTACCGGCCTGGAAGCAAAAGCTGCCCGCGATGCGCGTGTGCAGATCCTTGCTGAAGGAAATGGCGTGGTTGAATACGTGGACGGTAACGAGATCCATATCCGTTACGATCGCAACGACGAGCAGCGACTGGTTTCTTTCGAAGAAGACCTCATTGTTTATAAGCTCACCAAATACCAGAAGACCAACCAGGAAACTTCCATCACCCTGAAGCCTGCCGTGAAGAAAGGCCAGCACGTGAAAGAAGGTGATTTCCTGACCGAAGGGTATGCCGTACAAGGCGGTGAAATCGCCCTGGGCCGCAACCTGAAAGTGGCTTTCATGCCCTGGAAAGGATACAACTTCGAGGATGCGATCGTGATCAACGAGAAAATGGTGCGTGAAGATCTCTTCACTTCGATCCACATTTCAGAATACGAGCTGGAAGTGCGCGATACCAAGCTGGGTGAAGAAGAGCTGACACCCGATATCCCGAACGTTTCTGAAGAAGCTACCAAAGACCTCGACGAAAACGGTATTATCCGGATCGGCGCCCATATCAAGGAAGGTGATATCCTGATCGGTAAGATCACCCCGAAAGGTGAAAGCGATCCTACGCCGGAAGAAAAGCTGCTGCGTGCGATCTTCGGTGATAAAGCCGGCGATGCCAAAGATGCTTCCCTGAAAGCACCGAATGGTGTAGAAGGTGTGGTGATCGATAAGAAGCTGTTCCAGCGCGCCAAGAAAGACAAGAATGGCAAAGTGCGGGAGAAAGCGGCCCTGGAAAAAGTGGAGAAAGTACATGATAAGAATACCGCCGACCTGCAGGATGTGCTGCTGAGCAAGTTGCAAACCCTGCTGAAAGAAAAAGCTTCCTCCGGGGTAAGCAATAACTTCGGCGAAGTGCAGATCGGTAAGGGCGCCAAGTTCACCGCCAAGAACCTGTCTGGTCTCGATTACCTGAACATCAACCCGCTGGGCTGGACAGGCGATGAAAAGATCGACAGCCAGATCAACATCCTGCTGCACAACTACAGCATCAAATACAACGAAGAGCTGGGTCGTTACAAGCGCGAGAAATTCAATATCTCGATCGGTGACGAACTGCCTGCCGGTGTATTGAAGCTGGCGAAAGTGTACCTGGCCGTGAAGCGCAAGCTGAAGGTGGGTGATAAGATGGCCGGCCGCCACGGTAACAAGGGCATCGTTGCGAAGATCGTTCGCGCCGAAGACATGCCGTTCCTGGAAGACGGCACGCCGGTAGATATCGTACTGAACCCGTTGGGTGTACCGAGCCGTATGAACCTGGGTCAGATCTATGAAACCGTGCTCGGATGGGCCGGTGAGAAGCTGGGTGTGAAATTCGCTACTCCGATCTTCGACGGTGCCAGCACCGATGAGATCGAGCAATACTGTGCCAAGGCGGGTATCCCGATGATGGGTCACACACACCTGTACGACGGTGAAACCGGTGATCGCTTCCACCAGAAAGCGACCGTAGGTATCATCTATATGATCAAGCTGCACCACATGGTAGATGATAAGATGCACGCACGTTCTATCGGGCCGTACTCGCTCATCACGCAGCAGCCGCTGGGTGGTAAGGCACAGTTCGGTGGCCAGCGTTTCGGAGAAATGGAAGTGTGGGCGCTCGAAGCATATGGTGCATCGAACATCCTGCAGGAACTGCTCACTATTAAATCCGATGATATCATTGGCCGTGCCAAGACCTACGAAGCCATCGTCAAGGGCGATAACATTCCCCGCGCCGGTGTGCCTGAATCCTTCAACGTGCTGATCCACGAATTGAGGGGACTGGGTCTTGATCTCAAATTCGATTGAGTTAGTAAGTAGAAAAATAGAAAAAGCCGCCTTCGGGCGGCTTTTTGTTTGAGGTTTGAAGTTTGAGGTTTGAGGTGGCTACCGCGTGCGTGGTGACTTCGGTATCTGTTGCTCGCTTTACGCGCAGGGGCTTGTATTTATGCTAATGTCGTAATGTGTAAATCCCTACGCTTATTGTTTAATTACCCGACGGGTAAAGAATCTCCTTTGCGTCTTGGCTCCTTTGCGGTCTTTGCGCGAAACAAAAAGCTACTCTTGCCGCAAGCCGGCAAATAGAGCACTCTCCCCGCACGCGGTAGCCACCTCAAACCTCAAACCAACCCTCATCTCACCAAAATCACCGTTCCTTTCCTGACCTCCTCTTTTTTATGCAGCCGGAAACGGCACACCCAAACATAGGTATCGGGCGGTTGGGGGTTGTTGTTGATACGGCCGTCCCAGCCGAGATAAGACCTGTTGCTATCGAAAACACGCTGGCCGTAGCGGTTGTAGATGGAGAAACGGAAGTTGCGGGGGCTGCCCAGGAAAACCGGCCGGAAAACTTCGTTTTTGCCGTCGCCGTTCGGAGAAAAGGCATTGGGTGCATAGAAGTATTCGGGGCAAATGGAATCGATCACTTCCATACGCATAGTAGCCACGCAGGTATTTGTATCGGTAACCGTCAGCGTATAGATGCCGGGATCTTCCACTTCGATAGTGGGCGTAGTGGCACCGGTGCTCCAGGCATAACGCACAAACGGGCGGGCCGTTTGCAGCGTATCAAAATCGTAGGAACATTTCACCCTGGTGGCCGGCAGGAAATCGAGCGCGATTGGCTGTGGCAGTTGGAAAGAAAGCCGGCCAGGATCGGCGGCGTCGCCGCATAAGTTCAAATACGTGTTACCGTCGGAACCGGTTCGTGAAAAAACAGTAAGCGGCACACCCCTGGGCAGCCTGCCGGCCAGGTGAATGGTCACTTCGCGCGTGTACCCTTTACCGTAAGTACAGTTGAGGGGCGTGACACCGGTGATGGGAATATAAGGATCGGTATAAAAATCAGAACCATCGGCTGCGATGGAACTGCAGCGGATGGGCAGGGAAAAGCCCACCGTAATGGTGCTGTCGCTGCAACTTTTTATCGTGCGATTCATCACCGGCGGCTGGCTGCCTTCGAATGCAGCGGTCGATGCACTGAAATCGATGGTAAAGCCCGAACTGGCGCCCCCGCTCACATAATTGCCGAAATTGTTGATCATAATCAGGAAGGTCTGCCCCGCACGGGCATCGATCGCACGGGCAAAAGGATCGCCGAAATGATTGGATTGCACGTAGTTCGATTTGCCGACCGGCCGAAGCCCTGTGACGCCGCCCGGGTTGCTGCCGGGAAAATTATTGTTGAAATTGCAACGGATCACCATATTGCGGTTCAGCGCTTCACATGACCTGCCTGTTATGTCGAACACAGCAAAGTCGTAGTCGTCGTCGGGATTGATGGGAATAATATCGAAGGCAACGGTACCTGCTACAGCCACCCGTACTTCCATCCACATTGAATTTGATTCTTCGCCGCCGCAGGGCGTGGTCCCGAAATCATTTTTAGCGCCGGGTCCCTGGTAGCTGAAGGGGGTGGTGAAACTATTCCCGCAGAGATACAAGGCATTGCAGGCATCCTGTTCAGGCTGCAGGGGCGGGAGTACCTGTGCCGCGGCGGCAAGCGATAGAAGCAGCGGCAGCAGCATCAGCCCCTTTTTAATCGTTTCAACCACCCGTCGCAACAGGACAGCCGGAAATGGAATCGTATGGCCGGTGTGAAAAGGCATGGAAGATTGAGCCGCTAATTTAGTGCTGCGTTGCATACGGGGCGGCAGAAATGGCTAATCTTCCATGAATTTGCCGGCATCGGCTGCGGGTTGCCAGGGATAGCGGGGCTCGAAATATTGCCAGAGCAGGGCCGAGATACGACGGGTGAGCACCCATGCTTCATTGGTTTTCTTCCAACTGGTGTCGGTATTGTTCTTGGTACCTATGTAAAACACATAGTCGCCATGCGGCGCGTTTACCATTACCAGTTCCGACCGCGAAGCGTCTACCATGCCTTGCTTGGAAGCGGTTTGCACGTAAGGCGGAACCTGCGACAGCGCATAGTCGTCGTAATAGATATGTGTCATCAGCCGGTACATTTTGTCGCAGGCGGCGGGCGTCAGTATCTGCTGCCTGCGGATGAGCAGGAGCAACTGTGCCATTTCACGCGGTGTGGTTTGTCCCCAGCCGTACAATTCCCTGTCTTTCTCACGGCCAGGTGTACGCGAATTCACGCGCGTATTTTTAAAACCATATTTCGCCAGCACTTCATTGATCGACTGCCCGCCGCCCGCCAGCGACTGGTTCCACAACGACGCGGTATTGTCGCTGTAGCTGATCATCAGTGAAGCCAGCACGCTGATATCCGTTTCGGCGCTGTCTTTAAAGTACTGCATTAATCCCGAGCCGCCGTATTGCAGGCTGTCGTTGTATAGAAGTGATTGGTGGTAAGTCAGCTCTCCTTTGTTGATCTTATCGAAGAGCCCCACCAGGATCGGTATTTTCACGATACTGGCCGTCGGGAACAGGGTATCGGCATTAATGGCCACTTCTTTGTTCCTGCCCGGGTGGTACACATAAATACCGATGTCGCCTTTGAAGTCGTTGATCAGCTCGCGCAACCTCTTTTCCAGCTTTTTGTCAACCTGCGGTTGTGCATTAGCGTTAGTGGTCAGCAGGCCCATTGCGGTAACGGTTAGAAACAAACGAAGTATATGCATAATGGCAGTTATTGGTCCCGGCGCAGGTTTTGCCCGCTGCGCCGCCCGGTATGTTTTCCTTCGGATAGTACCGGTTCTCCATTTACCAGCACATACCTGATTCCGGTCGAGTATTGATGGGGATGCTCATAGGTGGCATGGTCGCTGATGGCAGCCGGATCAAATACAAGAATATCGGCCGCAAAGCCTTCATGGATTTGCCCCCGGTTCTTCAAATGAAATTTCGTCGCCGCCAGTGAGGTCATCCGACGAATCGCCTCTTCCAATGAGATCACTTTTTCCTCCCGTACATATTTCCCCAATATCCGCGCATTGCTGCCATACCCTCTTGGATGCGGCATGCCTTTACCGGGAACAGGAATGCCGGCGTCGGCGCCTACCATGCAGAAAGGATAACCCATAATGTATTTCACATCGCCCTCATCCATACCGTGATAAACCATCTGCGCGCCGCCTTTGGCGATCATGTCGAGGATGGTTTCGGCTTCTGCATCGGGCTTTTTTTTGCGCCCCAGCGACGCGTTGATGGCCGTAATGCTCTTTCCATTGAAACTGCTGTCTGCCGGATAGCTGGCTACTACGGCAAAATCATAGTTCCTGTATTTGTAGCTGTACAATTGCCCCAGCATTTCCTTTTTGATCTGCGCCCGCACCGCCGGGTTATTAAGCCTTGCCAGCAGTGAATCATTGCCGCCGGCAAAAGCCCAGTCGGGCAGGCGCACGCCGAGGTTGGTGGAGCTGGCGGTATAGGGATACTGATCGATGGTAACATCATATCCTTTCAGTCGTGCGTCCACGATCATCTGCAGGGTTTCTTTTGAGCGGCCCCAGTTGGCACGACCGCTTACTTTAAAATGCGATATCTGCACCGGCATACCGGCTGCAATGCCGATATTGATTGCTTCGCTGATGGCATCGGTCACCTTTGCTTCTTCGTTACGGATATGCGAGGCGTACACCCCGTTTTGCAGGGCAGCCCGTTTCGCCAGGGCAGCTACCTCATCGGTTTGCGCAAAGGTGCCGGGAATATAAATGAGCCCGGTGCTGAAGCCCACGGCTCCCGCCAGCATGGCGCTGTCCACCAGGTCTTCCATCTGTTTTAGCTCGGCGGCGGTGGGCGCGCGGTTCTCCCGTTGCATAACGGCATTTCTTACCGTGTTATGCCCGTACAGGGTGGCGATATTGATCGAGGTTTTCAGCGAATCGGTGCGACGGAAAAAATCGGCAATGTTTTCTTCCGAACTACCGCAGTTGCCGGTGATCACCGTAGTAACCCCGTCGTAGATATAGTTATCCGCCGTAGGCGTATTGATAATGCCCGATTCGATATGGCCGTGCACATCGATGAATCCCGGCGCCACGGCCAATCCCGACGCGTCAATAACGGTGCCGGCGGTTGACTGACCGAGCTGCCCGATGCGAACGATCCTGCCGTTTTGGATACCGATATCGGCCCGGTACCAGGCATTGCCCGTACCATCGTAAATGGTGCCGTTTTTGATCAGCACATCGAACTGCGCGGAAGCGATAAATGGAAAGATCACCCCTAAAAAACAGGCGAGGCGGCTAAACATTCGTGTTGGTTTCTTTAAACTTAGGTATTTTCAACGTATGAAACCGATCTTCTTTTTACTGATAGCCGCTTTTTCAACCGGCATAGCCGGGGCCCAGACCAAAAGGCCGATTGCCCCCACTGATATATACCGCTTGCAGGAACCTTCAGATATTTCCGTATCACCCGATGGCAACTGGGTGCTGTATTCTGTCAGCAAGGTCGATGCTGCCAAAGACCGGAACCTGTCGAACTGGTGGATGACGAGCTGGGACGGCAAGGAGTCGGTACAACTTAGCTCCGACGATGCCGATATGTCGTCGGCCAAATGGAGCCCCGATGGAAAATATATTTCGTTTACGGCTACCCGTGGCGATGACAAATACAGCCAGCTCTATTTGATGGATCGCCGTGGCGGCGAGGGTATTAAGGTAACCAAGATAAAGGGTAATATTTCCGATTATAACTGGTCGCCCGACGGCAGTCGTGTGGTGATGGTGATAAGGGACCCTGACTATAGCGATACGGCGTCTACCAAAGTACGCAAGCCTTATGTGATAGACCGGTATCGTTTCAAGCAGGACCGCAGGGGATACCTCGACAGCCTGCACCAGCATTTATATGTTTTTACCGTAGCCACCGGCAAGGTCGACACGCTTACACAGGGCATTTACGATGAATCGAATCCCGTGTTTTCGCCCGATGGCAAAAAGATATGTTTTGTCAGTAACCGTACCGCAGAGCCCGACCGCAATGAAAATTCCGACCTGTTCGTAACCGACGTAACCGGCGGCCCGCTTCGCCAAATTACCACCTGGCCGGGGACCGATCGCAGTCCTGTATGGAGCCCCGACGGGAAATGGATCGCCTATACACAAAGCAGCAGCGACGAAACCTTTACCATGTTTGGCCAGAATATCGTAGCGCTGGTACCCGCGGCCGGCGGCACACCGAAGTTACTGAGCGCTTCATTAGACCGCCCCGTGCGGGAAGTAAGGTGGAGCGCCGACGGGAAGGCCGTTTATTTCCTGGTGGAAGACGATCGTGAAGTACAGGTAGCATCGGCTGATATTGCTACGGGCAAAATCACGGTGATCAACAAAGGCCCGAAAAGTATTTCCGAACTGGAGCCCAATAAAGCAAAAAATGCCTGGCTGACTACCATGAGCGACGTACGCACGCCGCTGGAGCTTTTTGCATTGGAAAATGGGAAGCTGCGGCAACTGACACACCTGCAGGACGCTTTCCTCGCTCCGCTCGAACTGCCGGTGGTGGAAGGATTCAAGTCTACCAGCAAAGACGGAACCGAAGTATCGGGAATATTATTCCGTCCCGCAGACGGCGTGCAGAAGAAACTTCCGCTGGTGCTCTTCATTCATGGCGGACCGGTAGGGCAGGACGAGTTTGACTTTGACATGACGCGCCTCATCTATGCAGCCGCGGGCTATGCAGTGGCGGCCGTGAACTACCGCGGCAGCAATGGCCGCGGACTGGCATACATTCGTTCGATCTATGGCGATTGGGGTAATAAGGAAGTGGTCGATATTGTGGGTGCGGCCGATCACCTGATCGCGAAAGGCATCGCCGATGAAAACAGGATGGGTATTGCCGGCTGGAGCTATGGCGGTATTTCGACGAACTACACCATCGCTACCGATAGCCGGTTTAAAGCGGCCGTCAGCGGAGCGGGCAGCTCATTACAGCTCAGCATGTATGGTACCGACCAGTACGTGACGCAATATGAGAAAGAGTTGGGTTATCCCTGGAAAAATCCCGAAAAATGGCTGGCTATTTCTTATCCTTTCTTCAAAGCCGACAAGATAAAAACACCTACGCTGTTTATGGCCAGCCAAAGCGATTTCAATGTGCCTGTCGCTGGCGCCGAGCAGATGTACCAGGCGTTGAAATCGTTGGGTGTACCTACCGAGCTGGTGATCTATCCCAGGCAGTTTCATGGTATTTCGGTGCCGAGTTACCAGGTAGATCGTTTGCAGCGGCATATAGAATGGTTCAATAAATACCTGAAATAGCGCCCTGCCGGGGGCGCCGCGGCCATTCGGTGTAAAGTGTTAACTTAGTCATCTCGGTTGCTCCCGGGGGGAAACAAGTTATCATGAAGACCCTGGTAAAGATCAAAAGCATATATGATAAACCGGCGCCGGAAGACGGTTGCCGGGTATTGGTAGACCGCCTCTGGCCGCGGGGCATGACCCGCGAGGCAGCCGCCCTGGATGAATGGGCAAAAGAGCTGGCGCCGAGTACTGATCTGCGGAAATGGTTCGGTCATTCGCCTGCGTTATGGGCGGGTTTTCAGCAACGCTACAAGGAAGAGCTCAGGAAGAATGAAACCGTTGCGCCATTTGTGGAAGCGCACCGGAAAGACAAGCTGATCACCTTGCTGTATGCTGCCAAAGACCACGAGCATAACCAGGCGGTTGTATTGCATGCGTATCTGCAGCAAGTATTCGATAAAGCAAAAGACAAAGAGTGAATGAGGTCGGCATAACAGATAAAAAGCCCGATATCTGCTTTACACTGGTGCACCGGGGAAAGGAATATCAGGTACAGGTTTACCGTGGACAATACTATTCACTCATGACGTTGATAGCCGACTACCTCGGTGTTTTCGGCTTTGGCCTGTGCTGCGGTATGGGAAGCTGCGGTACCTGTCTGGTCAGCATCAGCGGAAACAATACCGTAGCAAAAAGGCATGGCCTGTCGTGCGAGATGCCGGTGAACGATGAGCTGGCGAATGTGACTGTGACAGTTCCTGATAATATTTAGCTACCCGGTCAGCATTCTGCATAAGCGCTGGCGAATACGCCATTCACGGCTACGATGTTGCTTACCGCGATCTTTTGTCCGTTCTCCAGTTCGATATACGAAGAGGTCCCGTTATTATGCAGGCAATGTATGTGCCCGCCTGCACGGGTAAGTCCGCTTTCATCCACCAGCAATGCCACTTCCCGTTTTTCCTGAAAGCAGGTTGTCAGCATGGCCAGAAAGGTTTCATTCTCGTTGAGCGTAAGTCTGCAATCCATAAATTATTATGCTGCTTGCTATAAAGGTACGCCATTTGGGAAGATGGCGTTGCCGGAACACTCTTACAGGCGGGGGCGATCGTAAAACGGGTGATTAAACCCTTTCTAAAACGGGCGGCGGTACTTTTGTTTCATTCCGACCCGGAGAAGTATATAACGGGTGCTTTTATAAAGATCGGCTTTTTTAAGAACGACACTGATTTATTGTATCATAATACAATTCACGGCAACCTTTTTGAGCAGGTTGAAAAGGCGATGGACCTTCTTCTTACCAAGTATTCTAAAGCATCCATCAGTTATGAAGGCATTACACGTGTAGAGAAATACTCTTTTCCTGAGCAGGCGATGCGCGAAGTGATACTAAATGCTGTAATACACAAAGACTATAGTAGCGGAGTGCCTGTGCAAATCAGTATATATGAAAAAAAGATGGTGGTCTGGAACGACGGACAATTGCCGGAAAATTGGACCGTTGATAAGTTGGTCGGTAAACATCCGTCTGTTCCTTACAACCCCGATCTGGCGGCGGCTTTTTTCAGAGCCGGGTATATAGAATCATGGGGACGGGGTATAGCGACCATCGTGGAATCATGTTGTGAGGCGGGTTTGCCGATGCCTGTGTTTACTACAGAATTTAATGGTTTGATGGTTGCCTTTGAGTATATTGACTTTCCCGAAAAAATGTCGGGAAAAACTTCAACTAAAATGTCGGGAAAAATTTCGCCGAATATGTCGGGGAAAATGCCTCGGAAAACACCGGTAAACACCCCGGTGGAATTGTCGGGAAAAGTTTTGCCAAAAATGTCGGGGAAAATTCTAGGTCTCATTCGTGAAAATCCACAGATTACCATTCCCAAACTTTCGAAGCTCATCCAGGTATCGGAGCGGTCGGTAGAGAGGTGGATTCAAAAATTGCGGGCAGAAAATCGACTGCAACGGGCTGGGGCTGCTAAGGGCGGTTACTGGAAAATAGTGGAATAGCCCTAAAGCATCCTGCTTTCCGCTATCGTTATCTGCTAAAGATCGTCCGTTCCAACGTCGCAATCGGAGTTGGTGCTGGTTTGGGGTAGGAATACTTTCTCTGCCGGGATAGATGTCTCCGCAGAAAAAATTACACAATAAAACTGGGGATTTTTAGCGGGCCCGCGATAAGTTCAGCAATTTCCCATAAGCCAGGGCCGCCCTATGCACCTGTATCGTCCAGTCTTCTGCCGCATTGCCGTCGGCGCCGTCGGAAATATATTTGAGACAGAGAAAGGGGATATTCTCTTTGAGGGCGACCATAGCGATGGCATAGGCTTCCATGTCTACAACCGTATAGTCAGGCGCTGAATGACCCATTTCAAAATTATCGCCGGTGCCGCAGATGCCCTCGGGCAGACCGTCCATCAGCAAGCCGTATTCCAGCACGGGCGGCAGGCCTGATAAGGGTGTTTCATATTGCGCATAACCCAGTCCCCGCACATCCATATCCCGTTGTATGAATTTCGTACAGCAAATAACCTCTCCTTTCCGGAAATGACTGCTCCCGGCAGAACCGAGGTTGACAATCAATGCCGGTTGTTTCTGCTGAATCGCTTTTGCGATGGCGTACGCTGCATTTGCCTTTCCGATGCCGGTTATTAATGTATTATGGTCTTCGAAAACATCAGCGGCTTCTGATTGCAACGCAAAGCTGAACAGGATATCGTCTACAGGAAATGAATGATGTCGGTTGACGGTTAATGGCATGTTTTTTATTTGCAGGTGCAAAAATGTCGTTTTTTATGCAAAACCTGCTTTGAATACAGCCAGGAGTTGTCGGGTCGTTATTTTTACTTATTTCTTGAGCAGTTTCCACTTTTGTTGCCGGTGTTTGAAAAAATGTTTTGCCCACCACGTAATAATTCCTGTTAATATGCCACCATAAATAATTATTTCATCGGTGTAAAAAATGGAGTGGTCGCTTATTTTTTTCATTGAAATGGCATGTCGCCAGACCTTCGTTACACCGTTCTGCTCTGATGTTTGCATACACCTGTTTTCATTGTCTATTTTTTCGAAGCGTATTGTATGAAGGCCGCCAAAGGGGATAAGTCCGTAAAGGAACATTTTTGTTGCTATCGTTTCGTTTTCCTTCCAGCATTCCGGAAACCGGCCGTCTGCAGGTTTGAATTTGATCTTTCCTTTTGCGATAAATACAAGTAATGACGAGGTTTTTACTTTCTCCCAGGCTGTGTCTATATCTATGGGTATTACAGAAGAAGCCGTCAATTTACGGGCGGTTATCTCTTTCTCTTCAAAAATCATCTTTATCCTGTCGATCGTTGTAATAGACGTATAGATTAAAGTAAAGTCATTGGCAAAGAAAAGTATTTATGCAATGTTACGTGTGCTGAACGAACATGGAAGCGCAATATCAATGTCATTAAACAGTCATAAATAACTGGTGTTTCGGTCATTCGTCATTGGTTTGTAAAACAATCTTCATTACAATTTTATTTTCCCGTTTTCGAAAATGATCCTGTTGGTTAAGCGTCAATTTTACAGCATCGCTTGCATGCCTGTTCCAGGTAACAATCCAATGTTTCCCATAGTAGCCGTTTAGTTAGTAGCTCAATCGTTTCTTTTAATAAAAAGGAAGTGCCCTTGTGTGCTTCTTCTATTTTAAACAATTTTATGCGCTTCACATGAAAAATATCATTTTACTCTTTTGCCTTGCCTGTTGTTCCTTCCTTGCTTCTGCCCAGACAAATACCTTACATGATTTTGGCTTCTGGCGGGCCAAACCCGATCTGGAAAAGGTAAAAGCAGAAATCAGTAAAGGAAACAGCCCGACGGAACTTTCGGAGAATGGCATGGATGCAGCCGCCATGGCCATCAACGCCCAGGCAGGCAATGATGTTATAAAATATCTTATCGAACAGGGTGGCAACAATATAAACAAGCCCATCGCCAATGGGCGTACCTATGTCTTCTGGGCCGCCAGCAGGGGTAATATTGAGCTGATGGAATACCTGGTATCCAAAGGCGCTAAGCTGAACCTGCATGATAACAACGGGTATTCGCCGTTGACGATCGCAGCCGCCGGCGGCCAAACCAATACCAGGATATATGATATCTGTATAAACGGGGGGCTTGTTCCAAAGAAGGAAATTGCACGTGGCGGCACCAATGCCCTGCTGCTCATTGCACCTTATGACAAAGATTTTACACTGATCGATTATTTTGTTTCCAGGGGAATAGACATCAAAAGCAAAGACTCCGCCGGCAATACGGTATTTGATTATGCAGTAAGGTCAGGTAGCGTTGACGTGCTGAAGAAACTCACCCAAAAGGGAGTAAAATTCAAACCCAATATCATGTACACTGCCAGTGCGGGCGGGCGGGGCGGTAGCGTAGCCACGCTGGAGCTGTATCAATACCTGGAAGAACTGAAAGCCGATCCGCGGGCAACTTCTCCCAACGGCGACAATGTTTTTCACTATATTGCCAGAAGAGCCAAGCAAGAGGATATTATTAAGTATTTCCTCGATAAGGGGGTGGACATAAACAAGGCGAATAATGATGGCACCACACCTTTTATGAATGCCGCTTATCTGAACGCCGATACGGCTGCTATATCATTCCTTTTCCCCTATGTAAAAAATATCAACCAGGTCAATAAGGCAGGACTTTCCGCGCTGTCGATGGCGGTGAGGAGAAATACGCCCGAGGTGGTAAGCCTGCTCCTGTCCAGGGGCGCCGATATAAACGTCAGAGATGCCGAAGGCTACACGCTTGCTTTTTACCTGCTACATACTTATTCGCCGCAGCGCCCCGAAGGGTTCGAAGCCAAGTTGAAAATACTTCAGGAAAAAGGACTGGATATTACAGCCCCGCAGAAAAACGGGAATACATTGTATCATATGGTGCTGTACAGGAACGGGCTGCCCCTGCTTAAACGTATCGAGGCGTTTAAAGTGGACGTAAATGCCAAAAACAACGAAGGGCTCACAGCCCTTCACAAGGCAGCGCTGACAGCCAAAGACGACAGTATTCTTAAATACCTCCTTTCCATCGGAGCCAAAAAAGATATTCAGACCGAACTGAATGAGACTGCCTATGACCTGGCTAAAGAAAACGAATACCTCGTCCAAAACCATGTCTCGATCGATTTTTTAAAATAGGTAGTGCCTGCGGGTGCGGCCTTTTTTCGGGACCCACCCGGACAGGAATTTTTATATTCTTCCGTAAAAAACAAAAAATAACAATGAAGCATATTGCTTTTCAGAGAACATTCCGGTTGATGCTTGTAATGCTTTTCATTTCAATAGCCGCACCGGCGCAGAAGCCAGGTTATACCAAGTATAAATGTATGGTGCAGATGACCAATTACGCCGGTGAGGCGGCCTATATCGTTGTATCTCTTATGAACCCCTCAGGCGCCTATGAAAAGACCCTGTATATGATGGGTCCCGATAAAAAATGGTACGACCATTTTAAGGCCTGGCACAAATTCAACACAAAGAAACCAGCGAATTTGAACGGTATTACCGGAGCTTCCGTGGCGGGTGGCGACCGCAGCGTAACCAATTTTGAAATTGAAGATGCCAAAGTGGATGCTGGTTATAAGCTTCGATTTGAGAGTGCGGTAGAAGACAAGAAATACTACGAGTCTGATATTGAAATTGAATTGACAAAAGAGAACCTGTCTAAGAAAACAGAAGGCAGCAACTATATACGGTATGTGCGGTTTAGTTCAAATTAATCAGTTGTACGACAGATGACCATTTCTATATGGCGATACAGCCACCTGGCGCTGGCCTTGTCTTCCTGCTTGTTGTTGGTGCTGGCTTCCGTAACAGGTATCATACTGGCGTTTGAGCCGGTTACCGTTAAAACCCTTCCTTATAAAGCAGCGGATTTTGACACGATTACGTTATCGGAGACTATTCCTGCGCTGAAGCAGCATTTTGAAGAGGTGACAAGTATTGCGGTTGATGTGAACCAGTTTGTTATTGTGGAGGGCGTGGATAAGGAAGGAGAATCGGTGTCGGTGTATGTCGACCCCCGTACTGGAAAAGCCATTGGCGCTCCCGTTAAGAAAAGCGCCTTCTTTCAGTGGGTAACATCTTTTCACCGTTCCTTGTTCCTGAATGAAATGGGCCGGTTTTTCATCGGACTTACTGCGTTTCTGTTGTTGCTGATCACCGCTTCAGGGATCGTGCTTATTATCCAGCGGCAACAGGGGTTGAAACGTTTCTTCAAAAAGATTGTCAAAGACAATTTCTACCAGTATTATCATGCGCAGTTGGGCCGGCTGTTACTTATTCCCGTGCTGCTGATTTCGCTTACAGGCACCTACCTGTCGCTGGTTCGCTTTAAAATAATACCCGACCATAAAATTGCGCAGCATATAGACCCCGATACCATTAAAGAAGGGCCGGGAAAGGAATTGGCACAATTCGAACTGTTTAAAAACACCCGCCTGCGTGACGTGCGCCTGGTGGAATTTCCCTTTTCGGAAGATGTGGAAGATTATTACACGCTGAAGCTGAAAAACAGGGAACTGACCGTTAACCAGGTCACCGGCGATATCTTAAGCGAGGCGGCTTACCCGGTTAGCTTCTTACTTACTGAGCTAAGCCTGGACCTGCATACTGGCAGAACAAACCGTATCTGGGCTGTTATTCTTGCAGCGGCCTCGGCAAATATCCTCTTCTTTATCTATTCGGGTTTTGCGATTACACTGAAGCGTCGGTCCGGTCGGGTAAAGAATAAATATAAGATACAGGATTGCAGCTATATCCTGTTGGTAGGTTCTGAAAACGGTACTACCTACCGGTTTGCAAAAGCGCTGTACCAGGCCTTGCTCGAAGGCGGGCAAAAGGTCTTTGTAACCGATCTGAACAACTACACTGTTTTCCCGCAGGCCAAACATATTATTGTGCTGACAGCCACTTACGGATTGGGTGATCCGCCTTCCAATGCGTCTACATTTATTAAGCGGCTCGAGGCGACCCCGCAACCGCGCCCCGTTCATTTTTCGGTGCTGGGCTTCGGCTCTAAATCCTATCCTGATTTCTGCAGGTTCGCGTTTGACGTCAACCAGGTTATGTCCGTGCAGGAATGGGCAGTGCCCTTCCTGGAAGTGCATACGATCAATGACAGGTCGCCCGAAGAGTTCAGCCATTGGATGGAACTGCTGTCGCAGAAGATCGATCTGCCGCTCCGTTTTTCGACCGACGCCCTGGCAACAAAACCCAAGCGACTGCACCAGCTAACCGTTGTTGATAAAACGGCGGTCACCGAGGAAGATGGATCGTTCCTGATCTCCATGAAGCCCGCAAGGAACCTTCGCTTTTCGTCCGGCGACTTGCTGGCCATTTATCCTGCCAATGACCATCGTGAGCGGTTGTATTCCATAGCAAAAGTGGACGGCCATATCCAGCTTAGCATAAAGTTGCATAAACACGGATTGGGTTCGGGGTTTTTGTACCGGCTTTGCTCGGGACAGGTGATCACCGCCGGGATAGATAGCAATCCCCATTTTCATTTTCCGAAAAAGGCGACGACGGTGTTTATGATCTGTAACGGAACGGGGATTGCCCCTTTCCTGGGGATGATCAATGAAAATAACCGGAAAGCCGATTGTCATTTGTATTGCGGGTTCCGCGGCTGCAGTTCTTTCAGGCTCTACCAGGACGCCGTGAATGAGGGGTTACAGGCGAAAAAACTGACAGCCTTGCGTCTTGCCCTTTCACGCGAAGGGAACCGGCAGTATGTGAACGACCTGATCGCCCAGGACCAGGAGATCATTGCGCGCGCCATGAATGAAGGCGCCGTTATTATGATTTGCGGATCGCTGGTTATGCAAAAAGACGTGCTGGAAATACTGGATGCAGCTTTCCGGAAAATAAATAAGCAGGAAGTAAGCTACTATCAGTCTCATAACCGAATTCTGATGGACTGCTATTGATGATGCTATTCGATAATGATAAATAACCAGGATATGCCTTAAAATAACCGACTTGCAATAAAAAACCCCTGCTCGCGAAAGCAGGGGGAAATGATGAACAAATACCAGTACAGAGTAGGATCCTAATGGTATTTGATTAACCACCACTTACAATCTAAAATTATGGGAAAAGACTGTGTGTCATGTCAAAAAAGCCCCAAAAAAAGAATACTGCGTGTCGCCTATGTAATATTCTTTCTTATTCCGGTATTTTTTACCAGTACCAAACCTGCACATGGGCAAAGCAGGGAAACCACCAATATACCTCTCGTAAGAGGAAGATTGCTGACGCCTGATAAGCAGCCTGTGTCAAACGCAACCATTGAAGTGAAAGGAAAAGGGCAAGTCATCACTTCCAATGAGAAAGGCGAATTTTCTTTCAGTGATATATCACCTGCTTCGGTGCTTATGATATCATGCATGGGGTATGAGCCCATCGAGACGGGCGTGCAGGGCAGAAACCAGCTTGTGGTGGAAGTGACGCCGAGGGTACAGGCGCTGGAAGAAACAGTGGTGATCGGCTACGGTACCTCTACCAGGTCGAAGCTGACGGGAAGCGTTATTACCGTTAAAGCAAAGGATATCGTCAACCAGCCCGTTACCAATCCGCTTTTGGCCCTGCACGGCAGGGTGTCGGGGGTGGTGATGAATTCGGTAAGCGGTAACCTGGGCGCGCGTGTCGATATTCAGATACGGGGTACCAACTCTCTGCGGGGTTCGTCTTATTCAAATCCCCTGTACCTGATCGACGGCGTGCCGATGCCTACCACCAGCATCAATTCTTCTGCCATTGGTGGCGCAGCCGGCGGACAAAGCCCCTTTACTTATATTAACCCTTCGGAGATAGCCAGCATTGAAGTGCTGAAAGATGCCGACGCCACGGCTATTTATGGTTCGAGAGGCACCAACGGCGTTATCCTGATCACCACGAAACGCCCAAAACCCGGAAAGCTGAAAGTGAGCGGCGATTTCTACAAAGGATTCGAGAAAATAGTCAATACCCTCGACCTGCTCGATACCCGGCAATACCTGCAAATGCGCAGGGATGCTTTTGCCGCCGAGGGCATTACACCAACGGCCACCAATGCGCCTGACCTGTTTTTATGGGACAGCACGGCGTACACCGACTGGCAGAAAGAGACAATGGGCCAGACAGCCGTTGTACAAAATGCGCAACTGGATTTTTCGGGCGGTGATAAGATGAATCAATATTTTGTAAGCCTCGGCTATCGAGATAACGGAGGTGTGCTGATGGGAAAAAACAACAGCACCAGGGGAAGCATTCGAATTAATCTTAGTCACAAGTCATTTGATGAACGATTCAGCTTTGATGTGAGGACCAATTATACGCTGTCTAAACAGGATATGCGTGGTACATCGTCCAGTACCAATAATGTGCTGGCGCCTAACCTTCCCAGGCTTGACTCCCTCGGCAACCCTTATTTTTTCAGAACAAGCACCGCTACCAATACCAGCAGCCCCTATAAGTACCTGTATAGCCAAACCCTGTACAATGCCTATAATTTCATTGGCGGCGGAACCATTGGGTACAAGCTGCTCAAGGACCTCGAATTGAAACTGGATGCTAACTATACGCGCATGGACATACAGGCAACGGAAAGTTATTACGATAAGTATTTTAACCAGAATGCTAACCTGCCGTATAAGAATGAAACCAGGTTCGGCACCAACTACCAGGAAACCTATAATGTTGAGCCGCAACTCAACTACAAGCTAAGTACGACAAACAGCAAGCTTACGGCGCTGGTGGGCGGCACCTTTCAGCAAACACTGAAAGGCGGCAACCTGATATACGGAAGAAACTTCCCTTCCGAGAAACTAATGCTGGATTTGTATTCAGCTGGTGATGTGATAAAGACATCGTCAAGCTCCACTTATACAAAATACAAGTACACGTCGTTCTTTTCCCGAATCGGCTACGACTACATGGGCCGTTACCTGCTTACCGCCACCTTCCGCAGAGATGGTTCAACCAGGTTCAGTGAAGACAACCGCTTCGGGAACTTCGGCGCCATTGGAGCCGGCTGGCTGTTCAGTAAAGAGAAATTTGCAGAAAACAACCTCCGGTTTCTTTCTTACGGGAAATTGAGATCCAGCTATGGATGGACGGGGAATGACCAGATCGCCGACTACGTGTATATGAGTACGTTTGCCGCAACAAATAATTATAACGGCACCGCCGGCCTGTATGCCGACCAGATAGGACTTTCCAAATTCAGTTGGGAAACAGCCCGGAAATTTGAAGTAGCCCTTGAGCTGGGATTGCTGAATAACAGGATATTCTTTAATACCGCGTACTATAGCAATATCTCCGACAACCAGTTGATCAGTATTCCCCTGGCGGCCCAGACGGGATGGGGCAGCTACACCGGTAACCTCGACGCTAAAATAAAAAACAGCGGCGTTGAAATCGAAATATCGACAGAGAATGTACGCCGAAAGGATTTTCGCTGGCAAACGAATTTCAATATAACCTTCTTTAAAAACAAGCTGCTTGAGTACCCGGGGCTTGAATATTCCAGCTACTCGAACACCTATATGATCGGTAAATCGATCAATTTGTTGAGAAGGTACGAATACCTGGGGTTGGACAAGGCGAATGGTGAACCTATTATTAAAAACCAGGATGGCCAGGGCTTGATCAACAGTGTGGACGACTATATCTATGCCGGCACTACCGACAATAAGTACTATGGTGGCATAGGAAATACCTTCACCTGGAAGAATTTCGATCTCAATATCTTTTTCCAGTTTGTGAAAAGACCCACTATTAACGGGTATCTGTATAACGCCAATTACTGGCCGGTCGGAAACCTGTACAACGTTACCAAAGAGCAGTTGGAAAATACCTGGAGAAAGCCCGGAGACGATGCAAAATATCCCAGGCTGTCGGCGGCAACTTCCGGACCGTACTATAACCTGTACTATAACCAGTATGCATACTCGACGGCCACCGTTGCAGATGGCTCCTTCATACGGCTGAAAAATATTGCGGTAAGCTATACCCTGCCGAAAGGATTCGTGGAGCGATTGAAGCTGAACAGCGTGCGTTTTTATTATATGGCGCAAAACCTGTTTACCATAACCAATTACGACGGGTACGACCCTGAGACAGGGTCGAATGTACCTGCTCTGAAAGCCTCCACTTTCGGCATCAATGTCACACTCTGAATTACACTCATTTCCTGAAATAATACTAACATGACTTTAAAAAGAACAATCTTCGATAGGCTGTTGCCGATTTCCGTTGCATGCTTCCTGGCGTTGTTGTCGGGCGCATGCAGCAAGTTTGTGGAAACGGAGTCGCCGCAAAATAAAATTGAAGACAAGCTGGTTTTCGACAACGATGTTGTCGCCATGTCGGCTGTAAACGGACTTTACGGGTATAATTTCATCTCTTCCTCCTACCACGATACCTACAAATGGCTGTACACGGGGTACTCTGCGGATGAGATTAAATACTATACACTTAGCGCCAAAACCGACCAGTTTGCCAATAATGACATCCTGACGTCAAGTGCGGAGTGCTGGGATTTTTGGAGAGTGCCGTATAAGGCCGTTTATCAAAGTAACCTGATCATCGAAGGATTCGAAAAATCAAATGTATTGTCCGCAGCAGTTAAGAAGGAAGGCATTGGCGTGGCGAAGTTCTTCCGCGCACTTAACTACCTCAACCTGGTAACTATTTTCGGAGATGTGCCGCTTATTCTTGCGTCTGACCTGGAGTCGTCGAGAATCATGGCGCGCACCAATACCGCGGAAGTATATGCACAAATAATCAAAGATCTGCGCGATGCAAAGGAAGGGTTGAGAGGAAATACAAAGGGAAACGTTTATGCCAATGAAAAGAGCGCCACGGCCTTGCTGGCACGGGCATACCTGTACAACAGGCAATGGCAGGAAGCGGCAGATGCGTCGGCAGAGCTGATCAGCGGCTCGTTGAAAGGGAAGCTGGCATTGGAAAATATCTCCAATGTGTTTCTTCGTTCCAGTAAGGAAACCATATTGGCGATCAGCTCAAACGGCTCGAGCACTACTTATATAAACTATACCTACGCAGGCTCCATCATCATTCCGGCGAGCAGTGCCGTCGAGGCAACCTACCAACTCACCAGCAGCCTTGTAAATGCATTTGAGGAAAATGATCTCCGTAGATCGGAGTGGGTGGGTAGTGTCGGCACGCCCGAGACCTTCTTTCCTTATAAATACAAACAGAAATCCCCACCCGCCGATGCGGCAAAATATGAAGACCAGGTATTGATCAGGCTGGCGGAAATGTACCTGATAAGGGCGGAGGCAAATGCCCAGCTTGGCAACCTGGCAGAAGCTGTAAGCGACCTGAACGTTATCAGGAACAGGGCGGGACTTGATGACTTGTCTGCCGATTTATCGCAGGCTGATCTGCTACTGGCGGTGGAGCAGGAGCGGAGGGTGGAATTGTTTGCCGAATATGGTCACCGCTGGGCCGACCTCGTCAGAACGGGCAGGGCTGATGCCGTGCTCGGCGCGTACAAGCCCGGTACCTGGAAAAATACTGATGCACTTTACCCCATATACTTCAAGGAGTTTGAGTACAACGGCAACCTTACGCAGAATCCGGGATATGAAAAATAACGATAGGCAGCAGTGCATCCTGCCAGTTCCCGGGGTGTTTTATCCCAATAGATAAGCTTTCAGTTCAGCATAACTGTTGGGTAACAGGGTGGCGACTTTGGGTTTGTCCATAATGCCGGCAACGCTGTCGGGTATGGGTAACCGGTGGCCGATAATTTCTTCCACTACCTCGGGAAACTTGATCGGGTGTGCAGTTTCCAGGAAGATGGCTTTATCAGCATGGCCCGCTGCCTTGTATTGGAAAAACGCATCGATGGCTACGGCGCCATGGGGGTCGGGAATATAGCCGGTGTGGCGATAGGTTGCTGCCAATTGCAGCCGGGTCTGGGCGTCGCTGGTGCGATAGCCACTCAACTGCGCCCGCATGGCGGCCATGTCGTGACCGAAGATCTCACTGATGCGGACGAAATTACTGGGATTGCCCACATCCATGGCATTCGAAATGGTGGCTACTGCCGGTGCGGGTTCGTAGCGGCCTGATAACAGGTACCGCGGCACTACATCGTTCTCATTGCAGGCCGCTACAAAATGTTTCACCGGTAATCCCGCCTTCCAGGCCATGATACCTGCGCAGATGTTTCCGAAATTGCCACTGGGCACTACGAATAGGGGTGTTTCTTCGCCCGCCCACTGCTGTAAGGCGAAAGCATAGTAGAACTGCTGCGGCAGCCAGCGCGCTACATTGATTGAATTGGCCGATGTGAGAAACAACGCTTTTTTCAGATCGGGGTCTTTGAAAGCCGTTTTTACCATCTGCTGACAGTCGTCGAAATTGCCCTGCACTTCCAGCGCTCTTATGTTGTCGCCGAAAGTGGTGAGCTGTTTTTCCTGTACCGGGCTCACTTTGCCCGATGGATAAAGGATCACCACTTCCACACCGGGCACATTGTGAAAGCCGCTGGCTACGGCGCCGCCGGTGTCGCCCGAGGTGGCAACCAATACGGTAATCTTACGGTCACCTGTAGCCGCAAATTCGCCGAGGCACCGGCTCATAAAGCGCGCACCGGTGTCTTTAAAGGCCAGGGTGGGCCCATGGAATAATTCGAGCGCATAAAGATCGTCGTACACCTGTACCAGCGGAAAAGGGAAGTCGATGGTTTCGCGCACGATGCGGCGCAGCACTTCTTCGCGCAGGCTGTCGCCTGCGTAAGGCCGTACGAGCTGATAGGCGACCTCTTCTTTCGATGCCTGTTTCCAGTTAAAGCCTGCCGGCAGGCGGGGCAGGTGCGAGGGGAAATACAATCCGCCGTCAGGCGCCTGTCCCTCTATCGTCGCCTCTTTAAAGCTTCTCCGTATGCGCTTGTCAGTTAATGAGTAAAATTCCATGGACGATTTTTTACGTTACAGGGGATCGTGGCGGAGTGTGGTAACATAGGTTTTATGATCGATGCCGATGCGCTGGTAAACGCCGGCCATCAGCCTGGCTACTTCGTGGGCCGTGTCGCTGGTTTTGCTCAGCATGAAGATCGACGGACCGCTGCCGCTGATGCCGCCGCCCAGGGCGCCGGCTTCGCGACTGCCAGACTTCACTTCGTCGAAACCAGGAATCAATATGCTGCGTACGGGCTCGATGATCACATCCTCGAGCGAACGACCGATCAGGTCATAATCACCTTGCAGCAAACCCGCTACCAGTCCGGCGATATTGCCCCACTGGCGGATGGCATTCTTCAGCAGCACTTCTTTGCGAAGTATCTGCCGTGCGTCAGACGTACGCACTTCAATCTGCGGATGTACCACGGTCACATACAGCGGCGGTGCGCTAAGCGAAACGATATCGAGCGGAAAGATCGACCTGATGAGGGTTACGCCGCCGAGTATGCAGGGGGTGATATTATCGGCGTGCTTCACGCCGCTGGCTACTTTTTCGCCCGCCATGGCAAAGCGCACCAGGTCGTGGCGGCTGAAAGGTTCACCCAGCAGCCTGTTGGCCGCCACGACGGCCCCCGCTGCGCTCGCTGCACTGGAACCCAGCCCGCTGCCCGGTTTTATATTCTTGGTAATCTCCAGCTCAAAACCGGCAGGCCCGGGTAAGGCTGCTGTCAGGTCGAGCAGGGCAGCGCCGGCTACATTCTTTTCCGGCTCGGTAGGCAGGTCGTATCCGTCGGTATGCGTGATCAGGATGCCAGGCTCGTCGCGCAGGCGCATCGTGATCCGGTCGCACGGGTCTTGCAGGGCCATGCCCAGTATATCGAACCCGCACACGAGGTTGGCCACAGTGGCGGGGCAATCAAGGGTTATCTCTTTTCGCATAGTCGTTTGTGTTAGTTAGTGCAGGGTGGCGCGCAGCAGGTCGGCAAAGACCCCCGAAGCGGTCACATCTGCACCGGCGCCCGCACCTTTGATAACCAGGGGCTGCTCACTGTACCGGTCGGTATAGAAAAGCACGATATTGTCTTTTCCATACAGATGATAGAGATCGCTGCCAGGGCTTATCTCCCGCAAACCCACCCATGCCTTGCCATCGGTATAACGGGCTACAAATTTCAGCTTATTTCCGTTGCGCGCCGCTTTCTCGTAAATGGCTTTGAAATGGGCTTCGTGCCTTGCCATCTCTGCATAAAAATCAGCTACAGACCCTTCCATACAAGAGGCTGGCAAAAAAGGCTCGTTGCCAATCGCATCCATTTCAAGTGCTTCACCGGCCTCACGCGCCAGGATCATGATTTTCCGCATTACGTCGGTGCCGCTCAGGTCGAGCCGTGGATCGGGTTCGGTATATCCTTCCTCCTGCGCCTGCTTCACTACTTCGGCAAAAGCACGGCTACCGTCGTAATTATTGAATACAAAATTCAGTGTGCCGCTTAACACAGCCTCCATACGATGTATTCGGTCGCCGCTCTTCAGCAGGTCGTTGAGTGTGCTGATCACGGGTAAGCCGGCACCCACATTGGTCTCAAACAGGAATGACGTATTGTACAAACCGGCGGTATCTTTCAGCCGGCGGTAATAAGTATACGGCGAAGCGCAGGCAATTTTATTGCAGGCTACCACCGCTACGCTTTTTTCCAGCAGCCGGCCATATACCGCTGCTACCTGCTCGCTGGCCGTTACATCTGCAAACACGGCATTGCGCAGGTTGCGTTGCAGCACCCCGTCAACAAAGCCGTCGATATCGGTATCTGCTCCACTTTCCAATAAAGCTTTCCAGTGAGCAAGGTCAATGCCTTCTTCGGCAAACACCGCTTTGCGGCTGTTGGCCAACCCCACTACGCGTAATTGCAGCTTTGCATTTTTCAGCAATATGGGCTGCTGCTGCCTGATTTGCTCCAGCAATCGGCTGCCTACATTACCGGCGCCACTGATAAAAAGATTGACCTGCTTCAGGGTAGCTTCGAAGAATTCTTCATGCAACAGGTTAATGGCCTTGCGCACATCACGGGTAGCTATCACCGCAGATATATTCCTTTCCGAAGAGCCCTGCGCAATGGCGCGTACGTTCACCCCGTTGCGGCCCAGCACTCCGAACATCCGGCCGCTGATACCGGGGTGGCTTTTCATCTGCTCGCCTACGAGTGCAATAATCGACAGGTCTTTCTCCACCACCAGGGGCTCTACCTGCTGCGCTGCTATCTCCGGTGCAAAAGCGGCATCAACGGCTGCCTTTGCCCTGTCGGCCGACAGGGCATCGATGCCTACGCAGATGGAATGCTCCGACGAACCCTGGGTAATGAGAATAACATTGATCTCTTCTGCCGACAGGGCTTCAAATAAACGACGGGAGAAACCGGGCACACCGATCATGCCGCTTCCTTCGAGGCTGATGAGGCTGAAATGATTGATGCTGCTGATGCCCCGTACGGCGCTGCCGTTTCGATAGCTTTCGAGTTGTATGACTGTGCCCGGATCATCGGGTGCAAAGGTGTTTTTGATGCGCACGGGTATGCCGGCATTCATCACGGGTTGTATGGTGGGCGGATAGATCACCTTGGCGCCGAAATGCGAAAGCTCCATGGCCTCCTGGTACGAGATGGCCGGAATCACTTTGGCATTCGACACCCAACGCGGATCGGCAGTCATCATGCCGCTGACATCGGTCCATATCTGCAATTCGGTAGCATGCACCGCGGCGGCGGCAATAGCAGCGGTATAATCCGAGCCGCCGCGACCCAGGGTAGTGGTAACCCCTTTTTCATTGGCCGCAATAAAACCAGGCATCACTACCAGCGGATCTTTCAGCGCCAGCAGGGCTTCCCTGAATCGTTGGTGCGTAACCGCGAAATTGACCCGCGCATTGCCATGCGCGGCATTGGTAAGAATGAGTAGCCGGCTGTCCCACCAGGTAACCGGCAGATTTTTCCCCGCAATGGCGGCGGTTATGATTTTCGACGACATCAGCTCGCCGTAGCTCACCAATTTATCGCGACTGCGCATGGTGGTTTCCCCCAGCAGGAAGATGCCGTTGCAAAGGTCTTCCACCTCGTTGCAAAGGGTCTTTACGGCGCTCAGCAGGCTGCTCTGCTGCTGGATGGGAACGAGTTGTTTTATGACCGATAAATGGCGCTGGGTGAGCGCCTCCACTTCATCGCGATAGGCTTCATCGCCCGTCGCAGCGAGCTGCCCGCAACGAAGCAGGGCATCGGTAACGCCGCCAAAGGCGGATACGACTACGATAACGGGACCGGCCTGCAATTGCCGGGAAAGGATTTGGATAGTGGCTTCTATTGCCTGCGGACTTCCTACCGAAGTGCCGCCAAATTTTAGAACCTGCATATGGGAGAATACAATTGAATACTGAATAGGAAAAGGCTGCTACCTGTAACAGCCGGAGGCCCAAAGATGATATGAGAAAGTACAACCCTTAACGGGTTGTTGTAGTGGTGGTAATAGTAGCCGTGGAACCGGTTGCAACAGCAACGGTTGAAAAGGAAACGGTGTATGTATATGATGATTCCACTGTTTATAGGCGATGAAAATACAACCTGTTTTTTACATAACAAGTGTTAGTTTTTTTACTGGCTGCTTTTTCGCTATTTTCAGGGCCTTATCCAGCCAGCGATTGTTGCCAGCGCCATCAAAAAATCAAACATGC
>JBDHYM010000019.1:0-26466 GCA_039811405.1 Flavihumibacter sp.
AAAAAAGACATCTTCAAAAACCTGATGTGGTATGTATTGCCTGAAAGCAATAAGCAATACCCGGTTACCATTGAACGTGTCAGGAAAATATTATCACTGAATGCCCAGGGTATTATTCCCGATGAGCTGGAAGCGGTTGAAGTGACCAGCAACAAGCCGAAAGAGGTAGAGCCCGAATTTGTCGACGTGGTAGGCCAGATCAGCCTGCGCACCCTGGAGAAGAACGACCGCCGCCGCAAGCAGCAGCAAAAACAGCAGCGTTCGGGCGATAACCAGCAGCGGGGCAACAACAAAGGTCAGGCTTCTAACAGGGAAGCACAACCGAACAGCAACCAGCAACGCCCGCCGCGCGCGCAATCATCGCAACAACAGCCGAGAAGCCAGCAGGCTTCTTCGCGGAACCAGCCGGGACAGCAGGGCAGTCAGCCCGGTAACCGTCCGCCGCGCCAGGGTGGCCAGGCAAACAAGCCGGGAGGCGAGCAGCGACAGCAGGGCGGTCAGCGTTCGGGCAACGAAAAGAGTGGTGGCGACCGCAATGACCGTTCGCAGGGCGACCGCCCTACCAGGCAGGGCGGTGAGCAAAAAACCTAAAATCGAAGGTATCGCAAGAAGCCTGGCTTTGCCGGGCACCTGCTTTTTATATGCATGGCAAGGTATTTTCCGTCGCGCATGGGTGATTATGGCTTCGAAACAGCATTGTTTTTTACGAGCTTTTTGTACTGGTCCATAGCACCCCACCGCCCGTTTCTTCTCTCCTGCACTTTCAGGTCACGACGTGAAGCAGTCACTACCAGGAAGCTGCCCGTGCCCTGGTTGGTTTGGGGCGAGCCGGCCGAATAAACATCAATGCCTTTCCACTGCCGGTAGCCCGTTTCGTGATTATGCCCCGCGAATATGGCCGCTACGGAATAATCTTTTATCACTGCATAAAACGCTTCCTGCTCTTTTTCCGTCCACCACAACTGGCTGAAATCATCCCAGCCATAATGGAAGTACAGTATCACCTGTTTGTTCCGGCCATGCCTTTCAAGGTCTTCTTTCAAAAAAGCCAGGCTGTTCTGCGGATCACGGAAACTGGTTTTGAAATAATGACACCAGTTACAGGTGGAATCCCATTCATTACCCGGGTAACTGCCCAGCGATACAAGGTGAAAATTTTTCCAGTTCCAGGAGTAAAAAAGCCCGTTGGGCGATACCCAGGCATTTTTCCGCAACAGGTTACGGGCACGAATACCCTGGCGCACCACGCCGTTTGTATCTCCGTCGTGGTTGCCAAAATTTTCATACACGGGTAATGACAACTTCTGTTCACCGTGCAGCCCGAACAACTGCTGAAACTGCATCCATTGTGCCGGTTTGCCGGCGTCGGTAAGATCGCCGCAAACCAGCAGCCCCCGGGGCGCTGGCGAAATAGTCTTCGCCAGCGCATTGGCTTCTGTAATCATGGTATCGAGTATTTCATAGCGCTGCAGCGAGTCCATGCAATGCGTGTCTGAAAAAACATAAAAGCTCATGTAACGGCTGCAACTGGATAACGCTATTGGTGCGATCAGCCACAGCAACACCAAAAACCGATTATGCATATTGAATAGTTTTAAAATACACCGGGACGCTTGTCCCACCACATTTGTTTGCCCCAGAACAAATCTTTCTCTTCAGTAATACCGGCTGCTTCTTTTGCCTGCAGGTAATTTGCTTTATTCAGGTCCTGTTCCACGCTGGGATATTGAAGCCGGAAGGGCGGCCGGTTGTGCATACCCGGGAAACGCGTGGCTGGTGCAGGAGTAAGCTGAGGCACGTCCGTACGTCTTACTTCCGCCCAGGCCTGGAAGCCCTGCAGGTAAAGCGCCAGCCATTTCTGCAACCGGATCTTCGTTAGATTACCTGCCTGGTTGCCGCTTTCCAATCGAACGGAGGGCTGGTTGAGATAATCACTCACCGCCGCATCGTTCACATCGATACCCACATATTCCATCGAGGTCCGGATACCGTCTCGATAAGCATCGGCTGCAGAAATACCGCTGACCAGGCCGGATTCTGCAGCCTCCGCTATCGACAACCAGGTTTCTGCAGCTACCAGCAGCTTGGTTTTACCCCCGGGGTTGGCGGTAAAAAAATTACCGATGCGGCTAACGCTGTTCCGGTTGGGTATATCAGCCGTAAAAGGCCCGTTCACGGCGCCCACATATGTATTGGTTGCCACCGCTTTGGTTACATAATACGGCAATCGCGGGTCATTGAGCGCCAGCAACTCGTCTACCATTGCCTTTGACGCCGCATAGTTGTCGTTGCCGGCCCGGTATACATTGTACCACGGTTCATAATACGGTGAACTGCCCTGCCATTGCAAAACGGCGTTCTCCGCATTGTCATCGATCAGCGGATAAGTACCCGGATCGGCCAGCATCTCGGTGATCACCTGCGATGCTTCGGCCGGCGCCGCAGCAGACATCCGCAAGGCGATGCGAAGCCGCAGCGAATTGGCATATTTTTTCCAGCCCATCGCGCTGCCGCCAAAGAGCAGATCGTTGCTGACGGTAGCTGCCGGGTCCAGTAAGCTGTTTGCTGACTTCAACAGGTTGAGCAGGCTGAGATACACATCCTGCTGCTTGTCGTATATAGGCGTGGTAAGCCCTTCGTCAATCTTGTTCGCTTCCGTATAGGGAATATCGCCAAAGATATCGGTGAGGGTATGAAATGCCTGTGCGATCACTACTTCAGCCACCCCCTGCATGGTCGGATCATTTTCAGCAATGGCCTTGCTCCGTATGATGTTTGCATTTTTGATGATCACGCTGTAAGAATTATTCCAAATGCCATTCTGCTCGCTGGTGGTGGTGGAATACAGGTCTTCCAGCACATAGGTATTTTGTGCATACTGCTGGCTGTACAGACCGCCCAGGAAATTATTATTGATGGTTGCCGTTTGCACCAGCACCGGGCCAAGCAATGCGCCCGAGGGCACATCTTCCGGGCTGTTCGGATTAACATTCATCGATGCAAAATCGCGGGTGCAGGCGCATAAGCTGCCGGCAACAATTATCGTAAACAGGTATTGTGGGATTATTTTCATGGTTGTAGCTTAAACGGTTAGAAAGAGACCTGGATCTTTACATTGAAAACCCGGCTGGTCGGAATATATCCGTATTCAAATCCCAGCCCGCTGTCGGTGCCGCCGGTAGTTACCTCCGGGTCAAAACCCTTGGGCATATTCGACTTCAATATGGCCAGGTTGCGACCGGCAATGCCGACCGTTGCCGACTGAAGGAATTGTGTTTTCTTCACCAGCCGGGCAGGTATCAGGTAGTTGAAAGCCACCTCTCTCAATTTGATGTAGGTACCGTCGAATGTGGAGAATTCATTTATGCCGGTGATATTGGCAGTGGAATAAAACAATTGCGCTTCGGTTGCGGTCTCATTTTTTTTGCCGTCTTCTGTAACACCGTCGAAAACGATGCCTTTTTCTCTCACATCCCCTGCGGCAGTAGCAGCCAGAACACCACTGAAAGTGCCATAACGATGGCCCAACGAATAGATACTTGATCCTTTACGCATATCGAAAAGGATATTCATCGACAGGTCTTTATACCGCAGTCCGGTTCTGAAGTTAGCAACCCAGTCGGGCATGATATTACCCAGTGTTCGACGAACAGGATCTTTTTTTGGAATCCCCCGGCTGTCGACGACAATATGTCCCGCATCATTACGCAGGAAAGCGCTCCCCAGGATGTCGCCATATGCGCCGCCTTCCTGTGCATACGAGTTGACGCCCCAGATTCCCCCGATCTGGTAGAGGGTTATGCCGGGTGCCAGTTCGAGCACCTTATTGGTATTCTTTGACCAGTTCAGCCCCATATCCCACGAAAAATTCTTTCGCTTTAGCGGGGTGCCACTGATACCCACTTCAACACCCTTGTTCTGGATATTACCGGCATTCACTTTTTGTGAAGAGTAGCCCGTTGAATAGGGAACCTGCACGCTGAGAATCTGGTTGCGTGAATTGGACTGATACATGGTCACATCAACGCTCAGCCGTTTGCGGAACAACTGGGCATTCAGCCCGATTTCTTTCGAGGTGGTGATCTCGGGCTTAAGATCTGTCGGCGGATACACATTACCGGCCTGGTACATGGGGTTACCGGCCCATCCGACCCCGGCAGTATAGGTTTGGACCAGTTGATAGGGTGCGGCTGTATTACCCACCTGGGCCCAGTTGGCGCGGAGCTTTATGTAATCAAGCCAGGCCAGGTTTACCGGTAACAGGGCCGTGGGCAGAAAGCTCAACCCGACCGAAGGATAAAAATAAGAGGCATTGTCGGCCGGCAAGGTAGAAGACCAATCGTTCCGGGCTGTTCCGTTCACGAAAAGAAAATCGTCGTACGACAGGGTTAGCTGCCCGTACACACTCTGCATTTCATATTCTGAATAGTTGTTGCTGGGTAGAGCCGCTCCTTTCACGTTGGCGATATTGAAAATATTGGGTACCACCAGCTCGGCCGCCCGCAATCCCACCGAACGGAACTGGTTATTCATCAGGTTGGCGCCCAGGTTGGCGTTCAGGTTCAATTTGGCAGCGAGGTTTTTATCGATCGATAATATCGCGTCGAGGTTGAACTCTTTAAAGTTCATTTCGGTAAGGTTGAACGAGCCGCCGCTATGTGCCTGCGCGGTTGCTGCGGTGTACGCATTCACGATCTCGTTGCGCTGTTCGCTATACGTGTCCAGGCCGGCCCGAACCATTACATTCATCCAGGGAAGGATCTCGTATTGCAACCGGGCTGAACCGAAAAACCGATCGCGAATTCGCGAATTGGTATTGTGCTTATAGAGCCAGTACGGGTTGTCGGACAAGCGGCTGTAGGTGTTGATTTGTTTTCCATCGGGCGATTGATAATCTTTCATCGGCGCATAATTCATTTGCCGGCCGCCGAAGATCATCTGGCTCATGATATTCCCATCGGTGTAGCCCGAGGTGGGTATATTGTTGTTTTTCAACCGAACATAGTTGACGATCACCTGCGACTGCAACTTGTCGGTGATCTGGACCGAAGCATTCAGGTTGATCGTATTCCGGGTTTCATCGGTAAAAGGCAGGGTGCCTTTCTGCCGGCTGTCGCCGTACGAAAAACGAATACTGGTTTTATCGGTCTGCCTGGCTACAGACAGGTCATTGCCTGCAATCCATCCGTTCTGGAAAAAAGATTTCAGGTTATCGGGCGCCGGCACCCAGGGTTGCTGTTTGCCGAACCACTGGTCTATGAGGCGGCCATCCAAAGCCGGCCCCCAGCTACCACCATAGTCGTCGTAAGTACCGCCGCCGATACCGTCTACATAGGCGTATTCTTTGTTGCTGCCTTGTCCGTATTTATCCTGGTATGCCGGGAAATAGGTGTGACGTTGCAAGGTGGTATTCGAGGTAAGCGTCATACCCCATCCCTTCTGGTTATTGGCCGACTTGGTCGTGATAAGGATAACCCCGTTGGCCGCACGGCTGCCATACAGCGCCGCAGCATTCGCACCTTTGAGCACAGTTACCGACGCCACGTTGTTAAGGTCTATATCGGCAATTTCATTTCCATAGTCCGCACCGCCATACCCCACCCAGCGCGAATTGGTGTTACGCATGGGCACGCCGTCTACCACAAAAAGAGGCTGGTTATTCCCCGACAGGGAGTTGGCGCCCCTGATCTGTATGCGTGACGAGGAGGATACTGCGCCCTGCGTATTGGCGATCTGCACACCTGAAAACTGCCCCTGCAGCGCGTTGACGATATTGGATTCCCTCGAGTCTGCGATCTGTTCGCCCGATACTTCCTGGGTAGCGTATGTCAACGATTTCTTTTCCTTTTTCAGGCCCAATGCCGTTACCACCACTTCTTTCTGCTGCAATACTTTAACAGGAACACGAATGGTCAGTGATTCGCGGTTATTTACCGGCACTTCCACCACGCCGTCGATAGCCACTCCGGTGATTTGCAGCACGGCCTGCGGATCTATATCCGCCAGTTCAAACTCGCCGCGTTCATTGGTAGCGACGCCCCTGCTGGTTCCTTTCACCCGCACCGAAGCGACCACGGGATTGCCGTCATCGTCTGTAACGCGGCCTCTTACCACGATATTGGCTACAGCTACCGGTGTCACGTCTGCCGGATGCCCGACCGGTTTGATAACAATGATCTTGTCCAATATCTCAAATCCAACCGGTTGGTTGTCGAAACAGAGGCGAAGCACCTTTTCGAGCGGCGCCTTCTGTACGGAAAACGTGACGGGGGGCAATGGCGCCAGCAGGGTATCTGTGTAAATAAAGCTATACCCGGTTTGCCTGCGTATATCCTGCAGCACATTGAAAATACTTGCCCGCTTAACGGAAAGCGTTACTGATTGTGCACGTGTGCCGGCACTAACCTGTAAACAGGCGGCCAACAATACAATGGCCGTGAAACGCATAAAGAAGAATGTTTGACGAATTTGCCGACGGCCGGTATAACACCGGTCACCGGGCTTGCAATAAGCAGCTAATTGCATACCTTAGCAATGTTTGGATTAATAAATAGTCTTTGCCGACAATGAGTTGATCTGACACCAGCCGGAATGCGTCAACATTCCGGTTTCTGTTTTTTAGATGGTTATTTTTACATAGCGTCCTTCAATTTTATATTTGATATTTCCTGATAATTCCAGTGCTTTCAGCAAGGTAGCCGCCGGAACAGAGCGCGGCAACTGGCCGGTAATGGTGCGCTGTCCGTTACCCGTGCATTCAATCTCCAGGTCGTACCAGCGGGCAACCTGCCGCATTGCCGAAGCAATGTCGGTATGATCAAAGTAGAACAGGTTGTCTCTCCATGCCACAGCCTGCGCGGTATCTGCACGCACAACACGTAACAGGCTGCCGGGTGTGGCAACAGCGGCATCGCCGGGTTTCAGTAAAAATTGTTTTCCACCGTGCTGAACGGCAACCGATCCTTCGAGCAGGGTGGTACTGTGATGCGACTCGCTTGTATAATGATTCACATTGAAATGGGTACCCAGCACCGAGATGGTATCGTCGGCAGTGCGCACCAGGAAGGGCCTCGCTTTGTCTTTGGCCACTTCAAAATACAGCTCGCCCGTTATCTCCACCTCGCGCGTGGCCTGGCCGTTAAAGCTCACGGGGAACCGGATGGAAGAGCCGGCATTCAACCACACTTTCGTGCCGTCGGCCAGTTGCAAAGCGGGAAAAGTTTCACCCATGGCAGTAGATACCGTATTAAAGCGCACCTGCTTTCCGGGTATCTCTCCCTGTTGCTTTTCGGTGTACAGCAACACCTGGCCGTTGTGTTGAACGCCCGCGCTGCCCTGCGACAGCGCCCAGCCTTCGGGCAAACTGTCAATATATTTCACGGTACCATCGTCGAGCGTAAGCCTGGCCGCTTTGCGGGCGGGCAGGATATCCGACACGGGATTATTCTCTTTCAGCGCCACAGTGACCGGCTTCTCGGCTACCGGCCAAAAGCGGTAAGCGAGCGTAGATACAACCGCCAATACCGAAGCAGCCACCAGCACTTTCCAGCCAATGCGGTGTGGTTGGCCGGCGGGTAACCGGCCCGTCAGCCGGTCGGCCAGGGTGTCGGTCGTGTTGCGGTCAAGCGGACTTGTTCCGGCCGCCGCCTGCTGCCACCGGTCGAAAAGAAAAGTCCCGAGCGCCTCGTTCTCATTGCTCTCATCAAGATATTCCAACAACTCCTGCAACTCTTCGGGCGATGCTTTACCCAACCTGAATTGCATGTACAAATACTGTAACCGCTCGTTCATGAACACTGCTTATACAGTATAAGACGCCGGTATCATTGAAAAAGGGGGAGTGCCGCCATAAATTTTTTAGTGGCGGAAAAAAAACAACAGCAGCAATGCGCCCGAACCCAATTGCGTTTTGATGAACCGAACGGCAGCCGACAGGTGTGATTTCACTGTTTCACGGCCGATATGCAGCCTTTCGGCAATTTCGGCATATCGCAACCGCTCATGCCGGTGCAGGAGATAGATCTCGCGCTGGCGTTGCGGAAGACGGTCTATCACCGCATCAAGCAACTGGTACTGGTCGGTGTCGGCAGTCGGGGCCGGTGATGCGAGTTGACGCTCTTCCCATTGCCTGAAGAGCAACGCAGCCCGCACTGATTTCCTGAAAGCGGAATAAGCCTGGTTACGGGCCATGGTAAAAAGATAGGCAGAGAAGTGTTGCACCTGGCGCAACTGGCTGCGGTTGGTCCACAGTTTCATAAATACGTCCTGTACGATCTCTTCGGCATCTTCAGGCGTGCCGCCCAGATCGGAAACAAAACAATATACCTGCGAATGATAGCGGTGCAGCAATGTTTTAAAAGCTGTTTCGCTGCCTTCCGACACCGCCGCCAGCAGACTGATATCTTCTTCTCCTGAAAATGCCATAACCGACCCGGTTTAGGTCAAAATAAAAACTACCAACAGAATGTAGGTTCACCGAAATTAACCAAGTCTGCCAGGAAATTCCCGCTTAGCCTACTGTAATATTTTTGTTAAGTACTTACATGGCCTGAAACCGGGTAAAGGCTCGCCGGCTCAGTCCCTGTAATTCAGCGCCGGTTGGCGATCGCCCAGCAGCGGCACGTATTGAAAGCCCGCCCCCCTCGACGCATCGAATTCCGCTTTGGCAGCCGTGATATTGGCAGGCACCATAAACAGGTCGATGGCGGTAAGGGCCATTGCTTTGGCAGCCACCATCATTCCCTTGGTTCCTATTTCGGTTCCGCCGCAGGCCACGGCCTGCCAGCTATGCATGGGTGTACCGGGCACCCAGGTAGCGGCCGACAAGCCTACAGTGGGTACATTCCAGCTTACATCGCCTACATCGGTTGACCCAATAGCGGCATTTTCCATCTTCTTTAATGGCGCCACCCGCGCGGCATCAGCGATGTCAGGCGGCTTAAAACCAAAGGTTGCCTGGATCAATTCCCCGAATGTTTTCTCGGCATCGGTATAGCCGAAACCACCCACCTGCTCCAGGTTGGCCTGCATCAGCCGGGCAAGGCTGGTATTCAGCAACAGGTCGTATGTGCCGCCGATGATCTCGAAATCCATTTTCGTTTCAGTGCCCGTGGCGGCTCCTTCGGCCGCTTTGCGGATGCGTTCAAAAATCTCCTTCACGGTTTCGCGGCTGGGATGTCGCGAATAATAATATACCTCGGCAAAGTCGGGAACTACATTCGGCGCCTTGCCGCCATTGGTGATAACATAATGGATACGGGCGTCGGAAGGGATATGCTCACGCATCATGTTCACCATATTGTCCATCGCTTCCACGCCATCGAGCGCCGACCGGCCCCGTTCAGGCGAAGCCGATGCATGCGCCGCCAGCCCGTAAAAGCGGAATTTGGCACTCTTGTTGGCAAGCGCGCCATCGTAGGCCGTTGCATTCCTGTCGCCGGGATGCCAGTGGATAACGGCATCCACGTCATTGAACAGCCCTTCGCGCACCATATATACTTTACCTGATCCGCCTTCTTCTGCCGGGCAGCCATATACCTTTACCGTGCCTTTGAGCAGGCCTTTGTCCATCAGCTCTTTGATCTCAATGCCAGCCGCCACCGAAGCAGTGCCGAAAAGATGGTGGCCGCAGCCGTGCCCGGAGGTCCTTCCTTCGGCCGGTTTCTTTTCGGCCACGGCCCGCTGGCTGAGACCGGGCAGCGCGTCGAATTCAGCCAGGATACCAATTACAGGATGACCGCTGCCATAGCTGGCAACAAAAGCCGTTGGTATACCCGCTACCCCGGCTTCAACCGCAAAACCTTTGTCTTTCAGGGTTTGCTGCAGCAGGGCCGAGCTCTTTACTTCTTTATAACCCAGTTCTGCATACTCCCATATCTGCAATGCAATACCTTTATACTTGTCGTACTGACCGCCGATACCTGCCATTGCCTCTGTCTTTGTTTTTTGCAGGTTTTTGGGCGGCTTTTGCGCCCGGACCGGGATACAGGCAAATACGGCGAAGCCGATCGACAGGAAGAACAGGATTTTTCGCATATGTGCAGCAGGTTTTGTGGTTACAATGTAAACCATTTATGAAAAGATACTTACTGGTACTTAGCCTGGTTATAGGAAGCTGGCTGGTATTTGCGCAGAGCTGCCTGACCTTTCGTACGGCCGACCGCAAAGCGATCGCTTCTTTCCATGAAAAAGGCATTCCATTAAAAACAGTCAGCAAAAAGCAGGAGGGACATACGGTGCATTATGCGCAAACGGGCGCCGACAGCCTACCCACCATTTATTTCGTGCATGGAACACCCGGTAGCTGGACGGCCTTTGAACCTTACCTGCGCGATTCGTTGCTGCGCAGCCGGTTTCGTCTGATCAGCATCGACCGGCCGGGATTCGGTTACAGCGAATACGGCAATGCCTACCCGCTGGCCATTCAGTCAAAGATCATGGGCCCGGTACTCATGAATACCAGAAACGGCCGGCCGGCTGTACTGGTAGGCCACTCGCTCGGCGGCCCCATGATATTGCAACTGGCGCTTGATTATCCTTCGCTGGCCGACAAGCTGGTGATTATTTCGGGCAGCATCGATCCTGCCGCCGAGAAACCCGAAAAATGGCGACCTATTCTGTTCAAGACCTTTCTGAATTATTTCGTACCCGGTTCCATGCGACAATCGAACATAGAACTCTGGTACCTGAAAAAAGACCTGGCCGACCAGGCATCGCTGCTGAAAAACGTTCATTGTCCCGTGCTGTTCATCCATGGCCGCCAAGACACCTGGGTGCCGCCGGTAAACGTAGAATACGGAATGAAGATGTTGACCGGCGCTGCACGAATCGACACCTTGTGGCTCGAAGGAAATCATTTCATACCATGGACGCGGTTCAGAGAAGTGCGGGATGAGTTGCTGAAGTAAGGAGGCGCGCAGCCACCTCAAACCGTTCTCACCATCCGTCTCCATCCAGCATATTTCCCAAGCCACCCAATATGCCACCTTCTTCCTTGCGGGAAGTAGTGCCGTATTGCAGAATGCGGCTGGCGAGACGGCTGATGGGCAGGGTTTGTATCCATACGGTGCCGGGGCCGCGAAGGGTGGCAAAGAACAATCCTTCGCCGCCGAAAATGGTGTTGCGAATGCCGCCTACATATTGAATATCGAAGTCGATCGTTTGGGTATACGCCACTACACAGCCGGTATCAAGCTTGAGCATTTCACCGGGCTGCAGTTCACGGGCGAACACGTGACCACCGGCGTGCACGAACGCCATGCCGTCGCCTTCGAGCTTCTGCATGATAAAACCTTCGCCGCCGAAGATACCGGTACCAAGCTTGCGTTGCAGCGCAATGCCCAGGCTCACGCCCTTGGCACAGCAGAGAAATGCATCTTTCTGGCACACGATACGGCCGCCGAGCTGGAACAGATCAAGCGGAATGATCTTACCCGGATAAGGCGATGCAAAGCTCACGCGTTTTTTACCCTGCGATACATTGGTGAAACTGGTCATGAACAGGCTTTCACCGGTGATCACCCGCTTACCGGCGCTTACCAGTTTGCCGAGCAGGCCACCGCTACTGCCGCCTTGCTTCGATCCGTCGCCAAAGATGGTTGCCATCTGCACACCGTCGTCCATCATCATAAAAGCGCCGCTCTCACCAATGGCTGTTTCATTCGGATCGAGCTCGACTTCTACGAACTGCATTTCCTCGCCGAAAATCCGGTAGTCAATTTCGTGGTTATTACGCATGTAAAGGTTTTTTGAAAGATGAACCGCTGGTACCAAAGGTTGTCAATCAGCACAAACTTTGGACCAGCGGTCAAAACTAATGATTATCAGAACCAGCTTCCGACGAACGCTTCATTTACTTTCATATCGGCGCGGGCGGCAAGTCTCCGGCGGCGACGGGCCACGGTGAATCGCTGGATGATCATGGTAACGATCATCATCAACCCGAATACCAGGGTGAAAGGCGGAATGCCCATAAAGCTCACCCATCGGCCACCGAAGTGGCGACGCATCGGCCGGCGTAATCTCTCTGCGATCAGGTACATGGAAGGCACGATCACCAGGGTCATAAAGAAAGCGAAGGCGAGGCCAAAGATGATCGTCCAGCTCAGCGGCTTCCAGAATGCGACGTTATCGCCCCCGAAGAAAATATGCGGGTTCAGCTCGGAGAACAACGTAACGAAGTTGATGTTGAAGCCGACTGCGATGGGTATGAACCCGAGAATCGCGGCGAGCGCCGTCAGCAGCACCGGGATGATCCTGGTCTTACCCGCCTGCACTACGGCTTCGTGTGTACGCAGGCCACGATGACGCAGCTCTTCGGCAAACTCTATCACCAGGATACCGTTTTTAACCACGATACCCGCCAGGCCTACAATACCGAGGCCCGTCATCAATACCGACGCTTCCATGCCGAAGATGGAGAAGCCAAGAAATACACCGATCACGCTGAATACGATCTCGGTAAGAATGATCACCGATTTGCTGATCGAGTTGAACTGCAACACGAGAGTCAGCAAAATCAGCGCCAGGGCAATCAACAGGGCTTTGAAGAGGAAAGCGCCTGTTTCGGCCTGCTGCTCTCCTTCACCGGTCTGCTTGATCGTTACGCCGTCTGCCTTTCCTTTAAAGTCGGAGATATGCTGGGCGATCACCTGGTTAACGGCTGTTGCATTGTAACCCTGCGTGGTAAGCACATTCGAACGGATCGTAATGGTGCGTTTCTGGTTCTTTCGCTTCACGCTGCCGAAGGTGCTGCTGGGTTCCACTTTTACCAGCGCGCCGATCGGAATTTCCTTCACCGCACCACCACTGGCCATATCACGGAAGGCGATCCGCATATTCAATATGCCCGCAAGGTCTTTCCGCTGGGTCTCGTTGTTGCGCAGTTGTATTTTATATTCTTCTTTTCCTTCCTTGATCTTCGATACTTCGCGACCAAACAATGCCGTACGAATGGCCTGGCCCACCTGTGCGCTGGAAACGCCCTGTATCAGCGCCCTTTCACGATCAACCGTAAGGGTGATCTCGGGGTTGTTCAGGTCAACATCCATTTTCAGCTCTTCCACGCCGGGCACCTGTATCGAATCGAGGTAGTTCTTGAGATCAACGGCGGTCGAAACGAGGTTGTCGAAGTTTTCACTGGCCACTTCTATGTTCACGGGAGGATCGGTCGGCGGACCACTGCTTTCCTGGTCGACACTGATCTCTGCGCCGGGTATGCCCGTCATGGCATTGCGTATCTGGTCGAGGTAAGGCCGCGTGCTTTTGCCGTGCCTTTTTTCGTACTGTACAAACGATACCTGGATGCGGCCCAGCTCGCTGCGGGTACTCCTGTCGCCCGATGAAGGATCGCTTGCCCCGATGGCTACGTTGGAGATCACGCTTTCCACAATGGGATTGGTGGTATTCTTCGCATAATCGATACCGAGAATATTGGTTACCCGTTTCTCCAGCACCTGGGTGATGCTATCCGTATATTCCACGCGGGTACCCACGGGCAGTTTGATGTACACGAATATCTGGTTGGGGTCTCCTTTGGGAAAGAAGGCAATACCTACCCGCCCGGAGGCAACGGACCCAAAGAACACGAAGAACGACACGAACAGCAGCACGATCGTGCTAAGCAGCAACCATACCGGCCGCCAGCCCTTGAGGGCCCAACGCAGCAGGGTCTCGTAATGGCTCATGATCCACGGCAGTCCATGGTTCTGGAAATAGTGAATGGCATCGTCGAGCACATACCTGTTCAGCAATACGAGCAGGAGGAAGAAAATAAGCAGGTTGCCGAGAAAGGGAGCGCCCAGCAGGTCAAGCAACAGGCCCACGGCCAGCACCACCCAGAACACCGGCTTGCGGAAAATAGCCGACTTGGCTTCTTTCTGGCCTTCGGGATGGTTCATGAAATCGACCGCAAATACCGGGTTCATGATAAAGGCCACCACCAGCGAAGCCGCCAGTGTAAAGATCAGCATCGCGGGGAGGTACACCATGAAACGGCCGATAATGCCCGGCCAGAAAAGAAGGGGAAAAAACGGCGCGAGGGTAGTGAGTGTTCCGGCCAGCACGGGTATGAATACCTCGCCCGCCGCCATTTTGGTAGCCCGGTCGATGTGCATGCGGCCCGCTCCTTCGGAGAATATCCGGTGGGTGTTCTCGATCACCACGATGGCGTCGTCCACAATGATCCCCAGGCCGAACAACAAGGCGAACAGCACCATGAAATTCAGGGTTACGCTGGTGCCTATGATGAGCTCGGCGATCGGCAGCAATACAAAGGCGACAAACATACTCAGCGGCACGCTGAGCGCCACAAAGAAAGCATTCGTTACACCCATGAAGAACATGAGCACGATCAGCACCAGGATAAAACCGATGATGATGGAGTTCACGAGCTCATTGAAAGACGCCCGGGTGGCGATACTCTGGTCGCCGGTAATAACGGCTTTCAGGTTGGCGGGATAGGAAATCCCTTTTTCTTCCCGGATCACCCGTTGCACTTCCTCGCTGGTCTCGATCAGGTTTTCGCCGGCGCGTTTGATCACGTTCAGCGTTACCACGTTTTTACCGTCGAGGCGTGCAAAGCTTTCTACGTCTTTGGTCGTGTCTTTGACAACAGCGATGTCTTTGAGGTAGATCGGCGCACCGGTGGTATTGCGAATAACCAGTTTTTCAATATCATATTTGGTCCTGAACTGCCCTTTTAGCTGCAGGTTCCTTTTCATATTGCCCACATCGAGCAAACCGCCGGATATATCCAGGTTCTCGCGGGCAACTGCATTGGCGATATCGTCAAAGGTTACGCCGCTGTTCTGCATGCGGTAATTGTCTACATTGATCTGAAATTCCCGTTCGGGCGCGCCCACGATATCGATGCGGTTGATCTGCGGAATCTCTTCCAGCTTGTCTTTCACATCGTCGGCAAATTTCTTCAGCCGCATCATGTCGTAGTCGCCGCTGAGGTTGACATACATGATGGGCATATCGCTGAGGTTCACTTCCAGTGCCGTCGGCTCCTGGGTAAGATCGGTGGGCAGGTCCTGCTTGGCCTTGTCCATCGCATCTTTCACTTTTTGCAGCGCGATATCGGTTTTCACCTCGGTATCAAATTCCACCACGATGGCAGAATAATCCTGCTGGGAAGTGCTGGTGAACTTATTGATCTTGGCGCCGGTAATACCCTTGATCTGCTTTTCAATGGGCCGGGTTACCAGGTTTTCTATGTCTTTGGGTGAATTGCCTACATAGATCGTTTGCACATAAATAGTAGGGATCACCACATCGGGAAACTGTTCTTTGGGCAGGGTGAGGAACTGGAACACGCCCATCGCCGTTACGATCACCATGATCAGGTAGATCGCCACTTTGTTATTGATGCTCCAGGAAGTAGGTTTAAATTCCTTGAACTTCCCGGTAATTGTTTCTAAAGCACTCATAGCATTTTTTTAGCCGTTAGCATTAGGTTGTCAGGGACTGGCCTTCGTACAATGACTGGAATCCTTCCGTCACCAGTTGGTCGCCTGCCTGGAGACCCGACATAACCTCTACCGTTTCACCATATACCTGGCCTACGGTTACCTCGCGTTTCTTGGCGATTAGCTTATCACCTTCTTTCACTGCCACGATCACGAATTTTCCGCGATCGTCAGACTGGAGCGTATTGAGCGGAATCGTAAGCGCATTGCCTGTCGAATAATCCTGGATGCGAACGATAGCGTTCTGGTTGGGGTGAAGGTCTTTATCGTTCGGCAGCCTGCCTTCTACCGTGAAGGAACGGCTCATATTGTCGATGACCTTGCTGGCAACGCTGATCTTGGTGTCGATGGCTTTATTACCGGCCTCGGGCAGCACTACCCGCATAGCGGTACCAACACCGATCTTGCCGAGATAGTTCTCCGGCACGAGCACCGTTACTTTCAGGTTGCTGTTGTTGACGAGGCGGATACCGGTAGCGGCCATGGCGGCGGTTTGCGGTGAAAAGAATTCGCCCACTTTCACATTCACCTGGTCTACTGTTCCGCTGATCTCGGCATATACGTTCGACATCGCCACCTGCTCGCGTGCCAGTTGCACGTTTGCTTCTGCGGCCGCGAGTTGGCTTTTCAGGGTCTCAGCGGCTGTTTTGGCATTCAGCACCTGCACTTCGGTACCGATGTTCTGTTTCCACAGGTTTTGCTGCCGCTCATAGAGGCTCTCGGCCTGGCCGAGCTGCGCTTTCAGTCCGCTGATCTGTTGTTCGGCAGCAGCAAGGCTCTGTCGGGCGACAGCATCATCCAGGCGCAATAGCAACTGGCCTTTCTGTACACGGTCGCCGTTTTTTACGAGCACCGCTTTCACCTGTCCGCCAACACCGCGGGGCGATACGTACACCACGTTCATCGCATCTACCATTCCCTGCAGGTCAATGGAATGGCTGAACTTCCCTTTTTCGAGCGAAACCAGCTTTACCAGCTTGGGCTTTGCGGGAATGGCATTGGGATCTTCTTTCAGTATTTCTTTTTCGAGCGCAGCGATATCGGTAGTGAGTTTCGATTGCTGGTCTTTCATTTTTTCCAGCTTCGCCTTTTTTTCGGCAATGGGGCTTTTCTTCTCGCCGCCGCAGGAAGCGACCAGCAGGGAAAGCAAAGCCATTGACAGCAGTTTTATATTCGTTTGCATATACAGCTATTATTTTGTTGGTTATTGGTCGTTTAAAATCTTACCGGTTGCCTTTATATAATCGATCCGGGCAATGGTAGCGTCATAAAGACTGGAGAAATAATTGGTTTGTGCCGAACGCATTTCTGTTTGCGCCGTATTGATTTCGGTATTGGAGCCCAGGCCCTGCTCGTACTTCTTCTTGGTTTGCTCATACACCTTCTCCGCCAGTTCCATATTCTGTTTCTGCGCATCCACTGCTATAACGGCATCGCGTAACCGCTGCCAGGCGCTCACTACATCGTTGTCGATCTGCAACTTCATGTTCTCGATATCCAGTTCGATTTTGCGCGTATTGATACGCGCCTGCCTGATCTGCGCATCTTTTCTAAAACCGTCGAAGATGGGGAGAGACAAGCGCAGACCGACAGCTCCCTGCTGGAACCAGTCGCCGCCGCTTTTAAAGAAATCGAACTTGTTTCGCTGCGCATTCGTGAAATACTGGCCGAAAGCGCTTATAGAAGGCAGGTAACTGTATTTATAGCGCTTTATATTGTACTCGCTCAATTGTTTGCCGATCTGGAGCACCTGGTATTCGCGGCGGTTGTCGTAGCGAAAAGCCGTATCTAAAATATTTTCTTTCAGCTTATCACCTGTAAAAACCTCCGTTTGAACAATACTGTCGCTTATCGGAATTCCCACCAGCATCTTCAGGCCAATAAAGCCGGTGTTGATCTGCGTGCGTAGTTTGATGCTGTCGGTAAGCAGGTTGGTAAGCGTTACATTCACCTTATCGACATCCAGTTGCTCGGCAAAGCCGTTCTTATATATCTCGCGGGTGTCGTGCAGCAGTTTTTCAAAACGATCTATATTATCATGGAACAACGCCAACTGCTGTTGCGCGATCAGCAACTGGTAATACACTTTATACACATTCACCGCCACTGCTTCTTCGGTGATCTCTACATTCTTGCGGTAATATTCCATCGAAGCCGCCCTTGCCTGCAGGCCCACGAATACCTGCCCGTCGAACAATACCTGGTCGAGCGAAGCGCCGATGGTAGCCGTATGCTGCACACCGAACTTGATGGGCACATAAGTACCCGGTGTGCCTCCGAAAAATTCAGCCGGCAGCAGCGATACCGGCAGCTTCAGGTTGTCGGTATAGTTAAGGCTGCCGTTCAATTGCGGCAGGGCGCCGGCGGTTATTTCCCGGTTCACCTGCTGCTGCAGCAGTACGTCCTGCAATGCTTTTCTTACCTGGATATTATTCTTACGGGCGAGATCAACCGCTTCTTTAGCGGTAAGCGCGTGTATCGCCCCGCCGCCGCTGACAATGGCCGGTGAGCCGCTTTGCGCCCGCGTTGATACGACTGTCAGCAGGCACACGATAAACAGGCTGGCTGCGCGCCATCCGCGTATCGTCCAATAAATGTTCATAATGATCAGTGTTTATGTCTTTGTCTTTGTTGTTGGTTCTGCTCTATCAGTTTATAACCAGCAATCGTTACAATACCGTACAAATAATGTTCAAGGAGAATACGCTCCACCTCGGCCACTGACAATTTGTGCTTTGTATAAAATGCAGGCTCAAAGCTGAGCAACATGCTTTCTATCCGGTATTTGGCAAGTACGTCTACGTGTATATCGGGTCGGTACAATCCTTCTTCAATGCCCCGCCGCAGGTTCTGCTGCACAATTCCCATCAGGAAATCGTTCTTATGCCGCTCCAGCAACTGGAAAGCCGCCGGGTGGTATTTCTTCAGGTCGAACAGCACCGCGGGGTTCATGGTGCTCAGGTGTTCATCGAGCATATCAATGGCGCGGAACAGCTCATCGACGGCATTCTCAGCATCGTGCTGGTCGCGAACGCAGATCGACTGCGATTCGTTCATTTTACCCTGGATCACCCCCATTACCAGCTCGTCTTTGTCGGAAAAAAAGAGGTATATGGTTTTTTTACTGATACCCAGGGAACTGGCGATATCGTCCATGCTGACACTGCGAATGCCGAACTGCAGGAATAAATCCCTGGCCCTAATCAGTATCCTGTCCTTCTGTTCCAATTCCATAATTACGACGCGAAACTATGGAAACTTTCAACATAGTTATAGTTTCCATTACTTTTTTTGATAAATGGTTTTTATTAGCCTTTAAGCGGCAGGTGTTTTAACGGGTGTTAAACACTGATTTTCAACATTTTTCTGCCATAACGGGTCAATAGCCACCCCCAGCTCCCGGCAATGTCGTAGGTTTGGGACATGGAAAACAATCCAGTAAAACCGGAAGGCTGGCGGTGGAAGAAGGTCTTTCAATACTTCCTCCAGGGCATTTTGGTAGTGGCGCCAGTGGCGATCACCGCCTACCTGTTTTACTGGTTCATCAGCTCGGTCGACAACCTGCTGCCGATCTTCCAGGTGAAAGATGAATCGGGCCGGATCATGACCCGCAACTACGGACTCGGATTCGTCATCATCATTGCCACCTTTATCGCAGTTGGTTACCTGAGCTCCAACTTCATCACCAGCCGGATTTTCAGCCTCTTCGATCGCTGGCTGGAAAGAACACCGGGCGTGAAGTTCATCTACTCGTCGATCAGAGATTTCTTCGAAGCCTTTGCCGGCAACAAACGGAAATTCAATAAGCCGGTGGCTGTTTCATTGCTGCACGAAGAAGTGTACCAGATTGGCTTTATCACAGATGAAGACGCCAGCGAATTCGGTTTCAAAGACTACATAACGGTATATATTCCCTTCTCCTACTCTTTCGCCGGACAAACCTATCTCGTTCCCCGCCATCGCGCCAAACTGCTGGATCATATCCGTGCGGCCGATGCGCTCAAATACGTGGTTTCGGGCGGCATTGCCGAGCCTGCCCACGAAGAAGACCAGGGGGAGAAGTCGACCTAACGACTACAACTATATGTTTCGGTTATTCATGACCGTTGCACTGCTGCTGGCCGCGCAACCGGTTTTCTGCTGGGGGTTTTTCGGCCATCGCCGCATCAATGAATATGCTGTTTACCTGCTACCGCCCGAAATGCTGGTTTTCTATAAACCGCACCTGGCCTATATCCGCGACCATGCCGTCGATGCCGATAAACGCAGGTACATACTGAAGGCCGAAGCGCCGCGGCACTTTATCGATCTCGACCACTACGGCGCTTACCCCTTCAGCAACCTGCCGCGCCGGCTCGATTCGGCGCTGGCGCGCTTCGGTGAAGACAGCCTGGAGGCGCACGGCCTCCTGCCCTGGCGCATTTTGCAGATGACAGGCGCCCTCACAAAAGCCTTCCGCAACCGCGATGGCCGGGCCATCCTGAAAACATCGGCCGACCTGGGTCACTATATCGGCGACGCCCACGTTCCCCTGCATACCAGTTCCAATTACAACGGGCAGCAAACCGGCCAGCATGGCATTCATGCTTTCTGGGAAAGCCGTTTGCCCGAGTTGCTGGCCGACGCCGAATGGGATTTCCTGGTCGGCCGCGCCGCCTATATCCCGAATATGGAAGAGCGTGTTTGGCAGGCAGTATTGGAAAGCGCTGCGGCGGTCGACACGGTTTTACGCATGGAGCGCCGGTTGGCCGCCAGCCAGCCGGCCGATGCCCGGTATGCCTTCGAATGGCGCAACCACCAGGTAGTAAAGCAATATGCCGCCGGCTTCTCGAGAAAATACAACAGCCTGTTACGGGGAATGGTAGAGCGCAGGATGCGCCAGGCCATGCTGATGGTAGCCAGCGCCTGGTACACCGCCTGGGTCAATGCCGGCCAGCCTGCCCTCGGCGCCCTGGAAGCGCCCTTACCGGCCGCGGACAGCCTTTTACTCGACAGCCTGGCGGCCTACCGGCGTAAAATCTTTATAAATGCTAAAACATGCGATTAGCACCTTCGCTTTGCCTTTTTTTAAGGAAATTGCGGCAACCTAAAAAGCGCCATCTGTGATGCACAATTTCAATTCCGGTCCGTCGATCCTTCCCCGCGAAGTATTTCAGCAGGCCAGCGAAGCCATCCTCGATTACAATAACAGCGGACTATCAATATTGGAAATAGGCCACCGCACCCCTGCTTTCGAAGCGATCTTACACGAAACGCAGTCGCTCGTGAAAGAGCTTATGCAGCTCGACGACTCGAAAAAAGTGCTGCTGCTTCACGGCGGCGCCTCCACGCAATTCTTCCAGGTACCGATGAACCTGCTCAATGAAAATGCCACTGCCGCCTACCTCGATTGCGGCACCTGGGGCACGAAGGCGATCAAAGAAGCGAAGCTTTTCGGTCATGTGAACGTAGTGGCCAGCTCGAAAGACCGCAATTATTCGTATATCCCCAAGGGTTATACAATACCCGCCGACGCCGTGTATTTTCACTATACCACCAACAATACCATTGAGGGAACACAGATGCACGCGGTGCCCGAAACAAACGTTCCGCTGGTAGCCGATATGAGCAGTGATATTCTCAGCACAGCCATAGACTTCAATCGCTTTGCGCTGATCTATGCCGGCGCGCAGAAAAATATCGGCGCGGCCGGCGTTAACCTGGTGGTGGTGGACGAATCCATATTGGGCAAGGTGCAAAGGCCGCTGCCTTCGATGATGGACTACCGCGAACACATCAAAAACGGATCGATGCTGAACACCCCCCCGGTTTTCGCCATCTTCGTTTGTATGCTCACCCTGCGCTGGCTGAAGTCGAAAGGCGGTATTGCCGGCATCGAAACGCTGAACCGCAAAAAAGCGGCGCTGGTATATGATACACTCGATGCCATTCCGTTGTTCCACACTCCGGTAGCCAAAGAAGACCGCAGCCTGATGAACGTGGTATTCAGAATAGATGATCCTGCCCTGGAGAAAGAGTTCCAGCAGATTTGCCGCGAGAACAATATGTATGGATTCACCGGCCACCGGTCGGTGGGCGGTTTCCGCCTGAGCCTGTACAATGCACTGCCTTATGAAAGTGTAGTGGCGATTACCGACCTGATGTCAGCATTTGCAAAAAAGAAAGGATAAATACATGTCAGTCATTCAACCCTTCCGCGCCCTGCGCCCCGCCGCCGGCAAAGCATCTGCCGTTGCGGCGCCGCCCTACGACGTACTTAATTCGGCCGAAGCAGCCGCGCAGGCGGCCGGCAACCCCGACAGCTTTCTGCACATTACCAAAGCAGAGATCGACCTGCCGGGCATTTCAGACATACATACCAGCGAAGTATATGACAAGGCCAGGCAAAACCTGGATGCTTTCCGGCAGAAAGGCTGCCTCGTTCGGGAAGAAGCGCCCGCCTATTATATATACGAGCTGATCATGCAGGGCCGGTCGCAGACCGGGCTGGTGGCAGTGTCGTCGATAGACGACTATGAAAACGACCTGATCAAAAAACATGAGCTCACCCGGCCGGAGAAAGAGCAGGACCGGATCAATCATATCAAAACCACCGGCGCACAAACGGGCAATGTATTCTTGGCATACCGCGATGTGCCGGCCATGAACGAACTGGTAGAAACCATCCAGGCCAGGCCGCCGATGTACGATTTTACAGCAGCCGACGGCATAACGCATCGCATCTGGCGGGTAGAGCTGCCGGAAGAAACCGGCACCATCACGCGTCTTTTCGGCGAAGAGGTGCCCGCTACCTATATCGCCGACGGCCATCATCGTGCTGCCTCGGCCGCCAAGGTGCGCGGGGCCTTGGGCGCCGGTCACCATCCCCATGCCAACTATTTCCTGACCACGCTTTTCCCGGCGAGCCAGTTGCATATAATGGATTACAACCGCGTGGTGAAAGACCTCAACGGCTTAACAGCCGAGTCGTTCCTGCGGTCGCTCTACGAAGATTTTGACGTGGAGCGAATGCCTTATGCCTTCTCTCCCACCCAGCCCCATGAGTTCGGGATGTACCTGGGCGGTCAATGGTACAAGCTGATCACCAAAGAAGGCAGGTTCAGCAATGACCCCATCGGCGTGCTCGACGTAACGATACTGTCGAACCTGGTGCTGGACCAAATACTCGGCATCAGCGACCAGCGAACCGACAAGCGCATCGATTTTGTAGGCGGCATACGCGGGTTGCAGGAACTGGAGAAAAGAGTAAACAGTGGCGAGATGGCAGTCGCTTTCAGCCTGCATCCCGTAAGCATCGAACAATTGTTCGATATTGCAGACAGCGGCAATATCATGCCGCCCAAAAGTACCTGGTTCGAACCGAAATTACGCGATGGCCTGCTCACCCATCTTATTTATGAATAAACGTTTCGTATGAAAAAACTGCTTCTGCTCACCGGCATCTGTTTTTCGCTGGCGGCGACGGCTCAGCACGATGCCGCGTCCCTTCGCACGCAGGCGAAGAATTATATGCAGGCGGGAGACTACGGCAATGCCACCCTGGTATTGAACAAGGCCATCCAGCAGTCGCCGAATGATGTCGACCTGCAAAACGACCTCGTTTTCAACTATTATCTCGCCGGCAATTACGCCAAAGCGATGGAAACGGGAAAAAGGCTGGTCAGCGTGTCGATGGCCGATGTGCGCAGCTATCAACTGCTGGGTATGACCTACCGGGCCATCGAAGAGCTGAAAGAAGCCGAACGCCTGTATAAAAATGGCATCGAAAAATTTCCCACCAGCGGTGTATTGCACAATGAGTATGGCGAATTCCTGTGGCAGAAGAAAAAACTGGAAGAGGCCGCCGGTCAATGGCAAAAGGGCATTGCCGCCGATCCGAATTATTCCGGCAATTACTACAATGCTGCCAAATATTACTATGTGAGCACAGACAAGATCTGGGCGATCATCTACGGCGAAATATTCCTTAACCTGGAAAGCTATAGCCGCCGCACGCCAGAGATCAAAGAACTGGTGCTGGAAGCTTACAAGAAGTATTACACCAATATGCAGTCGCTCAAAACGCCCGATCCGAAAAACGGGTTTGAAACCAGTTTTGCGGCGCTGATGAATAAGCACGCCGCAACGGTAAGCGACGGCGTCAATGCCGCCAGCCTCACCAAGTTACGCACTAAGATCGTGCTCGACTGGTTTGAAAAAGAGCCGGTAAAATATCCCTTCCGCCTCTTCGATTACCACCGGCAATTGCTGCAATCGGGTTATTTTGATGCGTATAACCAGTGGATTTTCGGTGCCGCCCAAGACCTCACCGCCTTCCAGAGGTGGACACAGGAAAACCAGAAAACATACGACGATTTCATTGCTTTCCAGCGGGGCCGGGTGTTCAAACTACCCGCGGGGCAGTCGTACAGGTAGTACCCCAAACTTTTCTATCTTTGGCAGGTATCATCCCGATTGCTTATGCAACAGCCCCGCCGTTTATTTGATTGCCTGCCGCTTTTGTTTCAAAGCCAGCCCGACCATGTATTGCTGGCAGGAAAAGAAAATGGCAACTGGCTGACCCACTCCGTTAAAGACGTGGCTAATACCGTGGAGAAGCTGGCTGCGGGACTATTGCATTTGGGCATCGGCAGCGGCGACGGCACCGCAGAAGGCCGCGACAAAGTGGCCATCATTGCCAAGAACCGGCCGGAATGGATGATGATCGACCTGGCGGTGCAGCAGATCGGCGCTATCCTCACGCCTGTTTATCCCACCATCGGCGACACCGAATTACTGTTTATCCTGAACGATGCGAAAGTGCAGGTCATTTTCGTGAACGACCGGGATTTGTACAATAAGATCAAAACCCTGCAATCGCAGGCGCCTTCGCTTACCCGCATATTCTCCCTTGAAAAAATAGATGAGTGCCCTCACTGGAAAGAATTACTGGTGGCAGACGGCGACCCGGCCATCGAACGGGTGCATGCCATCGCCGCCGGCATCGAGAACAGCGACCTGGCTACCATCATTTACACCTCCGGCACCACCGGCAATCCCAAAGGGGTGATGCTTTCACACAATAATATTCTAAGCAATGTACTGAGCGGTATCGACTGCGTGTTCACCGACATCGGTGTAAGCGGGCAGAAAGCGCTGAGCTTCCTGCCTCTTAACCACATCTTCGAACGAATGGTCACCTATGTGTACCTGTTCTCGGGCACCAGCATCTATTATGCAGAAAGTCTTGACACCATCGGCGACAACCTGAAAGAGGTACAGCCCACGCTTTTCACCACCGTACCCCGGCTGCTGGAAAAAGTATATGAGCGGATCATGTCAAAAGGCATGGAGCTCACCGGCATCAAAAAGAAGCTGTTCTTCTGGGCGCACGGGCTCGCCGAGCAATATGAGCTGCACGGCAAATCGGCCTGGTATCACCTGCAGCTCGGCCTCGCCAACAAGCTTGTCTTCAGTAAATGGCGCGAGGGCCTCGGCGGCAATGTACGCGCCATTGTATCAGGCGGCGCCGCCTGCCAGGTAAGACTGATCCGCATCTTTACCGCCGCAGGCATACCCATACTGGAAGGATACGGCCTGACTGAAACCTCTCCCGTTATCTGCGTAAACAGGTATCCTCTTTCGGGGCGGTACTTCGGTACGGTAGGTCCGCTGATTGATGGCGTGGAAATAAAGATCGCCGCCGACGGCGAGATCTTCTGCAAAGGGCCGAATATAATGATGGGGTATTATAAAAGACCTGATCTTACCGCAGAGGTAATGATCGACGGCTGGTTTGCCACCGGCGACATCGGCATAATGGTAGAAGGGCAGTTTTTAAAAATCACCGACCGCAAAAAAGAAATGTTCAAAACCAGCGGTGGAAAATACGTGGCGCCGCTGCCTATTGAAAGCAAGCTGAAAGAGTCGCTCTTCATCGAACAGGTGATGGTGCTGGGCGCCGAAAGAAAATATGTCGGTGCGCTGATAGTACCCGCATTTCCCCGGCTCAAAGAATGGTGCCGTCAACAGGGCATCGACACCAGCAGCAATGAAGCGATGATCGCCGATCCCAAAGTGATCGCCATGTATAAGAAAGTGATCGACGACTACAACCAGGCGTTCAGCCATGTAGAACAGGTAAAGAAAATTGCCCTGCTGCCCGCCGATTGGGGCATAGAAACCGGCGAGATGACGCCGAAGATGAGCCTGCGCCGCAAAGTGATCCTGGAAAAATACAAACAGGAGATCGAACACATCTACTCCTGATCGCCGGCTTTGCGGATACCATTGTCAGTAATGACGATGCGCTTCTGCTTGAACAGAACGCCAATGGCCATTTTAAAGGCTTTCTTGCTAATACCAAAGAAATTATAGATATCGTCGGGATCTGATTTATCATGGTAGGGCAGGAAGCCGCCCTGCGCTTCCAGCAATTCCATCACTTTCCCTGCATCGCCGCCAATGCGGGTATACCCCTGGAGCGAAAGCACAAGGTCAATTTTATTACCGGGCTTAATGGCCTTGATAAACCCTTTCAACCGATCGCCCACCTGTATGTTGCGGAATATATCGCTGAAATGCAGCACGCCGGTATGCTGGCAGTTGATGATCATGGTATAACCGATATCCGTTCGACGATAAGTCACCAGGTCGACTTCTTCCCGTTCTTTTACTGTTAACGGGTCGTTGTTGAGCAACGACTCTATTTTTTCAGTGGCTGCCACCCTTCCCGTTCGCTCGTCGATATAAATATGGACTATGTAAACACCACCCACGCGCATGGGTAAACGCATTTGCGAGCGTGGAACGAAAATATCCTTCATCAATCCCCAGTCGAGAAAAGCGCCCTGATCGGTAACCGAAACGGCTTTTAGCGGAACGATATCGCCCACTTTACCCAGTGGCGTCTGCGTGGTAGCGATCAGCCGGTCTTCCGAATCGTGGTAGAGAAATACCCGGAGCCGGTCGCCTGCTTTCAGGCCGGCGGGTACAAACCGCCGGGGCAATAAGATGC
>JBDHYM010000020.1:0-26232 GCA_039811405.1 Flavihumibacter sp.
CCACCAGGAAGGTGAAAAGCAGGGTGATTTTAGTGCGAATGGTCACGTCAGATGCTTTCTTTCAGCACATAACCCATGCCAACCTGGGTGTGGATCAGCTTTCGCTCGTAGTCGCGATCGATCTTTTTGCGAAGAAAGTTTACATATACGTCGATCACGTTGGTACCGGTATCGAAGTCGATGTCCCATACGTTCAGCGCGATATCGGCCCTGGACACCACCCGGTTTTTGTTCTTGATCATGTATTCCAGCAACTGGAATTCTTTCGCCGTCAGTTGAATCGGATTGCCGGCCCGTGATACTTCCTTGCTGTCGAGGTTGATGACCAGGTCGTTCACCCGGAGGTTCCGGGCAATGACGGGCGCCGACTGTGTTCTTTTAAGCAGGGCTTTTATCCTGGCCACCAGTTCGGCAAAGTCGAATGGTTTTACGATATAGTCGTCTGCGCCGTTGTTGAAGCCTTCGATCTTGTCTTCCGTACTACCCAGGGCTGTCAGCATCAGCACCGGTACCTGCTGGTTCAGCGTCCGGATGTATTTAAGCAGGTCATACCCGTTCATGCCCGGCAGATTGATATCGGCAATGATAAAGTCATAATCGTTGTTGTCGAAAAAATTGCGGGCAACACCGCCGTCGTAGGCCAGGGTAACCCGGTAATGCTGCTCTTCCAGGCCTTTTTTCAGGGTCTCTGCTATTTTCTTTTCGTCTTCAACCAGTAAGATGCTGATGTCGGCCATGGGCGCTGAATTGCTGATTACTAATGTAACAAATTAGGCGTGCGGGGGTTGAATACCGGTAATTAGAATGACATTAAAACGATTTAATGACTAGACAATGCCGGTTGATTGATACAGGTCGGTCTGCGCCGCCAGCGCTTCGCGGTATTTCTCAAAGATGCGCGATTTGGATACAAAGCCTAAAAAGCGCTTTTCGTCGTCGAGCACCGGCAGGTACCAGCTCTGCGTCAGGTCCATTTTCTCCATTACTTTTTTCATCGGTTCGCCGGCCTGAATAACGGCGGGTGCGGGTTTCATCAGCGATTTTACGGTTATTTTCCAATACCCGGCCGAGTCGAAAAGCTGCTTTTTAATATCGTTCAGCTCAATGATACCGTTAAAACGACCATCATCGTCAACCACGGGATAAATGTTCCGGTTGCTTCTTTTGATCAGTTCTACCAGGTCAGACAGGCGTTTGTTTTGGCCGATGGTTTCATACGTTTCCGTTAACAGGTCTGCGGGGCGCAGGCCGATGAGGATATTGTCTTCCTTCCGGTGGGTATATATCTGGCCGTTTAATGCCAACTGTTTGGTCTCCATCGAATAAGGCTCAAAATGACGAACAAGGAAATAGGAAATGGCCGATACGATCATGAGGGGAATGAACAGCTCGTATCCGTTGGTTATTTCGGCGATTAGAAAAATGGCGGTCAGCGGGCAATACATTACGCCGCTGAGTACCCCTGCCATTCCCACCAGGCTGAAATTTCCTTCAGGCAGGCGGAGCCAATGCAGCGCATTGGCCAGCCGGCTGATAAAAAAGCCGAGATAAGCGCCCACAAAAAGGGATGGTGCGAAATTGCCGCCGTTGCCGCCGCCGCCCACCGTGATACCGGCTGCTACCGGTTTCATCAGTATGATGGCGCCCGCAAATGCCAGCAGTCCCCATTCGTTCAGGTAAGCCCTGGCCAGGAACTTGTCGCCGATCAGTTGAGGATTGCCGTTGGCCAGAAGCCGTATGGTGTCATAGCCTTCGCCATACAGGGGAGGAAACAGGAACAGCAATGCAACCAGGAAGGCCCCGGCAATGGCCGCGCGGGTGTAAGGCCGCCGGCGCAGGTGGTGTATGCGATGCTCGACCCGTTTGAATGTACGCGAGTAATATAAAGAAATGAAACCGGCGGCAAAGCCAAGCAGCACATAGAACGGAACATTGTGGTAATCGAAAGCCTCCTGCAGCCGGAAGTTGAACATGGTGTCTTCCTGCAAAATGATCTTGGAACAAAGCGCTCCAGTTACAGAAGCGATCATGAGGGGAATAAAATAGCTGACCACGGTTTCCGTCAGCAGCACTTCGATGGCGAAGATCATCCCCGCGATGGGGGCGTTGAACACTGCGGAAATGCCTGCAGCGGCGCCACAGGCCACGAGGAGGGTCCGCTCCCGGTACTCCATCCCGTTCAGGCGCGCCGTATTGGAGCCGATCGCCGCACCGGTGGCTACGATGGGTGCCTCCAGGCCGGCCGACCCACCGAGGCCAACCGTTACCGCGCTGGTAATGATGTGTTTATAGGTGTCTGACAGGGGAATATAGGCGGCTTTGCCGGCGATGGCACGCAACACCATTCCCACCCCTCTTTCCAGTATTCCGTTGAAAAACCGGCGAATGATAAAAACGCTGAGCAATAACCCGATCGTAGGAAAAAGAAGGTACAGCAGATCAGCCTTGCCCGGCCGTTTGATCCACTCTACCAGGAAATGCACCAGCGTTTTCAGCAGCACCGATGCCAGCCCGGCAATCAGTCCGGCGATTACCGCAGCATACATCATGAATTGCAACGGGTTCAGCCTTTTTTTCAGGTAGCCATTAGCGCGCTGGTAAGCTTTGACCAAACGATCCATATTTCAAATTTACACGGCACAGAGTTGCCGGGCTGCCTTTTCAAGGGTTGATTGTTTTTTGGCGAAGCAAAACCGGATGAGCCCGCTGTCGGTTTTCTGCTGATAAAAGGCCGACAGGGGAATGGCGGCTACGCCGTGCCGGCGGGTAAGCCAGGTGGCAAAAGCGGCATCGTCCAGCTCGCTGATCCTGTCATAGCGGGCGCAGATAAAATAGCTGCCCGACGACGGCAGGAGATCGAACCGGCTGGATTGCAGCAATGAAACAAAATGATCCCGCTTTTGCTGCATAAAAGCGCCCAACTGCAGGTAAGCATCGCGCGTTTCGAGGTATTGTGCCAGGGCTACCTGCACCGGCGTATGGCAACTGAAGCAATTGTACTGGTGAATTTTCCGGAATGGCGACATCATCTTTTCGGGCGCTATGGCGTAGCCGATCTTCCAACCGGTGCAGTGATACGTTTTACCGAATGAGAAACAAACAAAAGTCCGCTCGCGCAGGGCGGGGTAACGCAACAAAGACAGGTGCTGTATCCCGTCGAAAACGAGGTGTTCATACACTTCGTCGCTGATAATGAACAGGGGATGCTTTTGTATCAGTGCGGTGAGCGCTTCGATGTCATCGGGTTGCAATACCGAGCCGGTGGGGTTATGCGGTGAGTTGATGATGATGGCGCGGGTGCGACTGGTGACCCGCCGTTCTACCTCGCTCCAGGGAATTCTGAATTCGCCGGTAAGCGGGATCAGCACCGGCCTCGCGCCATTCACTATGATATTCGGCACGTAAGAATCGTAGGCCGGCTCAAAAACAATGACCTCGTCGCCCGGTTGCAATAACGTGGTGAGGGCGGTATAGATGGCATAAGTGCCGCCGGGGGTAATGGTAATATCGGTCACCGGGTCGGGCCGGCAACCATAAAGCAGTTCGATTTTCGCGGCGATGGCCTCGCGCAGCGGCAGCCATCCAGCCATAGGCGCATATTGGTTGTATTGTGCACGCATGGCATCGGCAACCAGGTCAGACAGGGTCGCGCTCATCGGAAAGTCGGGGAATCCCTGCCCCAGGTTGACCGCCCCTGTCTCAGCCGCCAGCGCGCTCATGGTGGTGAAAATAGTGGTGCCGGCAAAGGGCAGCTTGTCTGGTACTTCCGGTATTACTGTCATCGGGCAAAAATAGGCATCAGGATGCCGAACGGCGTGCCTGCTCGCGGTAATCCGACGGGCTCAGGCCTACCTGGTGCCGGAAGAACTTGGCGAAATTCGAGTTGTCTTTAAAATGCAGGTAGTAAGCTACTTCGGCCACGGTCATATCGGTATTCTTGAGCAATGACTGCGCTTCGAGGATCAGCCGTTCACGCACCAGTTGCGCAGCGGTTTTACCCGTCTGCTGCTTCAGCAGGTTGCTGAGATAGGTGGGGTGAAGGTGCATTTCATTGGCTACGTACTTCAGGGTCAGCGCTTTGTCTTTTTTGCCTTTATTGAGCTCTATAAAGTAGTTGTTCAGCGAATGCAGGAAATTGTTGAGGGTGGTTTCCTTGCCGTTGCCGGGGACTGGTGCATCGGCGACAAACATCGCCTTACAGTCGTACAGGAATATATTGAGGTAATGATAGAGCATTTTGAGGCGCTCGGGGTGATCACTGTGCAGCAGGGAGTACATCTGGTCCAGATCAGCCAGCAGCTTTTTCGACTGTGCTTCGTCGGGCGTAACCACCACGCCGTTTTCGGTATGGAAGAAACGGAACTCACGGAAAATATATTCACCCTGGGGGTATTGGAAAATAAAATCGGGTGAAAAGAACAGGAGGTACCCTTTCCAGTCGTGCACCGATGCATACTGGCGGATATGCCAGGGCGAGGTGAAATACAACGCTCCTTTTTCGATTTTGTATAGCTGGTTGGAAATGCTAAGGTCGAAACTGCCACCGGTCACGAGACCGATAACGAAAGCATTGAGGCGAAAGGGATTGCCTGCGTTGTCCTGGATTACATTCGGTATTTCTTCAAACCGGCGCAGGTCAAAATGCGGTGATTGCGGCTCCAGGCTGGATGCGGCGTTTTTGAAAGATTCTACCAGATTTTCAAAATAAGTTACCTGTTTCTGCATGCGGAAAAGTCTCTTGAAAATTAACTGTTAACGATTGCGGTTGCTTCTATTTCGACCAGGTATTCGGGACCGATAAGTGCTTTTACCTCCACCATGGTGGTACAGGGCTTAATATTGTGAAACACTTCTCCGTGTGCACGGCCATATTCCTCCCAGCGGCTTATATCGGTTACGAACATCCTGGTACGAACAATATCTTTGACGCCCGAACCGGCAGATTCCAGCACTTTTCCTATTTTTTCCAGTATAAACCTGGTTTGGGCATAGGCATCGCCCACGCCGACAACCTGGTTCAGTTCGTCCAAAGCAACGGTTCCTGTTACTTCGATGATATTTCCTACTTTAACGGCGCGGCTATACCCGACTTTGTCCTCCCAGGGTGCGCCTGAAGAATAATTATACCTTGTCATTACGGCCAATTTTATAAAAGCAGCAGAACAGTTTTGGCGGCAGGGTTATCGGTAATGACCGATGGGGTAAGTACAATATTACTGGTAAAAATAGTATGCCCGGCAATTTTTTGCAGGCATGACAAAAAGTTTACAGCCGGTTACAGAAACCGTTCGCCTTTTTTTCTTTTCACTTCAGTAACGAAATTCTTGATTTCCTGCTCTTTCGATTTCCGGCATACCAGCAGCACATCTTTGGTGTCGACCACAATAAAATCGTCGAGCCCCTGCAGCAATACCAGCTTTTCATCGGGCACGTGCACCATGCAACGGGTGGCGTCGATCACGATCACATTGTTGCCGGCAACGGCGTTTTCCAGGTAATCTTTATCGAAGTTGTCGTAGGCGCTGTTCCAGGTACCCAGATCGCTCCAGCCGAATGAAGAGGGTATTACGTACACATTATCCGCTTTTTCCATCACCCCGAAATCGATCGAGATATTGGTACACTGCGGGTAGATCTCCTCCAGCGCCTGTTTTTCGCCGGCGGTATTGAAGTGCTCCTTTTCGGCATTGAACAGTTCATGGATTTCGGGCAGGTACCGCTCAAAGGCCGACAGTATATTTTTCACCTGCCATACGAAAATGCCTGCGTTCCATAAGAATTCGCCGCTGCTTACGAAAGTTTTCGCCAGCTCCAGGTTTGGCTTTTCAGTGAAGGTTTTCACCTTGTACACGTTGTCAGATACGGCGTGCTGCTCAAACTGGATATACCCGTACCCGGTATTGGGATGCGTAGGCTTGATGCCGAGTGTAATAAAGGCGTTGTGCTTGTGAACGAAGCGGAGCGCTTCGAGGCTCACTTTTTTAAAGGCGATGTTATCGAGAATCAGGTGATCGGAAGGCGCTACCACCAGGCAGGCTTGCGGATCTTTCTGCATCAGCTTGAAAGAAATATAGGCGATGCAGGGCGCCGTGTTTTTCCGCGACGGCTCGCCGAGGATGTTTTCTGCCGGCAGGTCGGGTAATTGCTCCTGCACGATGCCGGTATATTCGTTCGACGTTACAACGAAGATGTTTTCTTTCGGAATGAAGCCGGCATAGCGCTCATAGGTCCATTGTATCAGCGTTTTCCCTGTATTGAGGATATCGAGAAACTGCTTCGGATAGTTGGTACGGCTCATCGGCCAGAACCTGCTTCCGATCCCTCCGGCCATGATGGCAACATAGTAATGCTGGTTCATTATAAAAGACCCTCTTTGATTAAATCGTGCAAATGTAACACACCGAGATAGTGATTGTTTTCTTCCACCACTACCAGTTGGGTAATATCATGCCTTTTTAATGTATCGAGCGCGTGTACTGCCAATTCGTCGGGGCCGGTTGTTTTCGGCGGACTGCTCATAATGTCGGCGGCATTGACGGCGGTGAGCGACGCTTCTTTTTCCAGCATGCGGCGCAGGTCGCCATCGGTAATCACGCCCAGCACTTTTTCGTCGTCGTTGCAAACCACGGTGATGCCTAACCGGCTTTTACTGATCGATATAATCACTTCCTTGAGCGGGGCGGATGGCAGCACGCGGGGCTTTTCATTGTTCACATAGAGGTCGCGCACCCGCATGTATAATTTTTTCCCCAGGTTGCCGCCCGGGTGAAATTTGGCAAAATCCTGTCCGTTAAAACCGCTGATCTCCATCAGGCAAACCGCCAGCGCATCGCCCATCACCATTTGCGCGGTGGTAGAGCTGGTGGGCGCCAGGTTATTGGGGCAGGCTTCCCGGCTTACGGTTGTGTTCAGCACAAAATCAGCCTGCCTGGCGAGGAAAGACTGCAAATTGCCGACCATCGCCACCAGTTTATTGCCGAACCCTTTGACCAGCGGAACCAGGTATTTGACTTCGGGGCTTTCCCCGCTTTTGCTGATGATCATGACCACATCGTCGCGCTGCACCATGCCCAGGTCGCCATGTATGGCATCGGCCGCATGCATATAAAGGGCCGGTGTGCCGGTAGAGTTCAGGGTGGCCACGATTTTTTGGGCTACTATGGCGCTTTTGCCTATTCCGCTCACCACCAGGCGGCCCCGCGACAGCCGGATGGCTTCCACCGCATCGGCGAAACCCTGGTCGATGCCGGGTAAAAGGGCTGCCAGGGCATCAGCCTCCAGGCGAATGGTTTGCCGGGCAGTATCCAGTATCTGGGTGCTGTTCATGTTGACCGGCAAAGCTAACTTTAAAAGCTATATTAACAGTCCGGAAGTGAGAGAACGCCGGTTTTTGAGTAAATTCGCCGTCCGCCAAAAAAAGCGGATGACGGGGTTCTGTCTCCGGATCGTTCTTTTTTGGTACCTTAAGAGGGATTGCTTGTACGTGCGTCAGAAAATATGTCTCCATGGCAACAACTAGGAAGTCCGCGAAAACCGTTACCACTAAAAAGTCCGCAAAAGCAACTGCTCCCGTAGAAAACCGGGGCGCCGACGCCAAAAAGGCTGTTACCTCAACCGGAAAAAAGGCGCCGTCCGACCTGACCGGGGCTTTGCAGGCCCATTTCGGCTTCTCCCAGTTCAAGGGCCGGCAGGAAGAGATCATCCGGTCGATTATGGGCGGCCGCGATACATTTGTTATTATGCCCACCGGTGGGGGAAAAAGCCTTTGCTACCAGCTTCCGGCCATGCTGATGCCGGGGGTGGCCATCATTGTTTCTCCGCTGATAGCGCTGATGAAAAACCAGGTCGATCTGGTGCGCAGCTACAGCAGCAAAGACGACGTGGCCCATTTTCTCAATTCCACCCTAACCCGTAAAGAAACCCGCGAGGTACACGATGACCTGCAGGCGGGCCGCACCAAAATGCTGTACGTGGCGCCGGAAACGCTTACCAAGGCAGAAAACCTCAGCTTTTTCAGCGACCTGGAAATTTCTTTTTTTGCGGTTGACGAAGCCCACTGTATTTCGGAATGGGGCCACGATTTCAGGCCCGAATACCGCCGCCTGCGTGAAATGATGGACCAGATCAGTGCTTCGGCGCCCGTCATTGCTCTTACCGCAACGGCTACGCCCAAGGTGCAGAGCGATATTGTAAAAAACCTGGAGCTGCGCGACCCGAAGATCTTCATCTCCTCCTTTAACCGGGAGAACCTCTATTACGAGATCCTGCCAAAGCTCAATAAAGAGCAGACCATTCGCAACATGGTGCGTTATATTGTGCAGAACAAGGGCAAGAGCGGCATCATCTATACCCTGAACCGCAAAACGACCGAAGAGCTGGCCGACCTGCTGGTGGCCAATGGCATCAAGGCGGTGGCTTACCATGCGGGGCTTGACAGTAAACTGCGGGCCGAGCGGCAGGATAAATTCCTGAATGAAGATACCCAGGTGATCGTGGCCACCATCGCGTTTGGCATGGGTATCGACAAGCCCGACGTGCGGTTTGTGATCCATTATAATATCCCGAAAAGCATCGAGAACTATTACCAGGAAACCGGGCGGGCGGGCCGCGACGGGCTGGAAGGGAACTGTATTCTCTACTATTCGCACAAAGACGTGGCTAAGCTGGAGCACCTGATGCGCGATAAGCCCCTTAGCGAACGTGAAGTGGGCGCGCAGCTCATCAACGAAACCGTGGCCTATGCTGAAAGCGGGGTATGCCGGCGGAAAATGCTGCTGAGCTATTTCGGAGAAGAATGGAACGAGGAAAACTGCGGGCAATGCGATAACTGCCGCCATCCTAAAGAGCAGGTGGAAGCGAAAGAGGATGCGGTGAAAGTGATGAAGCTGGTGAAATACCTTGAAGGCCGCTTCAATACCGACTACGTGGTGAATATCCTGACAGGCCGGCTAACCCCTTCGAACAAAATGTACCGCCACGACAGCTCGACGCATTTCGGCATCGGCAAAGACCAGCCCGATCATTACTGGAGCTCGCTGATCAGGCAACTGCTGCTGGCCGGCTTGCTGAACAAAGACATCGAAGAATACGGCCTGTTGAAGCTCACAAAAGCGGGCGAGGCGTTTCTCAAAAAGCCACGGTCGTTCAAAATCGTGCTCAACAACATTTTTGAAGAGGGCGCCGACGACGACGAAGAAGGCGCCGATGCGGGCGATAACAATGCCTCGGCGACAGACGAGAAGCTGTTCGAGATGCTCAAAGAGCTGCGCCAGAAAGAAGCCAAAAAGAAAGGCTTGCCGCCGTTCGTGATATTTCTCGAAACCTCCCTGCAAGACATGGCGACCCTGTACCCTACCACGGTAGCTGAGCTCGACAAATGCCAGGGCGTAAGCAAGGGAAAGGCGTTGCGTTATGGAAAGCCGTTTGTGGAGCTGATTGCCCGGTATGTAGAAGAGAACAATATCGAAAAGCCCGATGACTTCGTGATGAAAAGCGTGGTGAACAAAAGCGGCCTGAAGGTATATATCATACAGAACACCGATAAGCGGATACCGCTCGAAACCATTGCCAAAAACAAAGAACTGCGGCTGGACAACCTGCTGGAAGAAATGGAAACCATTGCTGCCAGCGGAACCAAGCTGAACCTGGATTATGCCATCGACGAAATGCTTGATGAGTATGAGCAGGAAGAGATCCTGGAATATTTCAAAGGCTGCGAAACCAGCAGCCTGCAAGTGGCCCAGGAAGAGATGGCGGACAGCAATTTCACCTGGGAGCAGTTGAAGATTATGCGGATTAAATTCCTGGCGCAGTACGGAATGTGATGCTGGATATAAGGAGTTTTTGCAAGGATGCTGGCTCGCTCACCCTATAATCGCAGCGTTATCGCAACTGAAAAATCTCCGTTTAATGCAGGAAATTGGAAATCTTCCCCTATTTTTGCGCTCCTGTTGGTAATACAGGTGCCTGGTGCGGTAGCTCAGTTGGTAGAGCAAAGGACTGAAAATCCTTGTGTCGCCGGTTCGATTCCGGCCCACACCACCCTCAAAATGAAGCGGTTACGAAGTAAATTCGTAACCGTTTTTTTCTTAGATCGAACAAATCGCTTTGATCTTCTTGTTATCTGTACGCTATAAAGTCGGATGATCATTTTCTTTCTGTTCGGTTTTTTTGCCCACTCCATTTTTTGAGAAGGACCTGCAATGATTTAATATTCTTTGCAAAAAACGTCACGGCAAAAAGGTTTTATTTGAAACGGAATGCATAGCTTTTCTTTTCAAACCTACTTCCTATATGTACAAACCTCTATGCCTCCGCACCATCTGCGTTGCCGCAGTATTAACCGCCGTTTTATTTTCTTGTAAAAAATCATTTACCTCGAATGAAGCCGAACTGCAAGACGCCATGTTGTCGTCATCCGCAAGTTCCGCCGCACTCGCCTCGACGGGCACGACCGGGTATTGCTGGGAAGACGCGGAAGACCCCAATCGCTATGACACACTGCCGAGGCAAACCATACTGGGAGCGAAACTGCTCGGCACTCCTTATTCATTAACGAATATGCGGCAAGCCTATTTGAACCTCACCGGATCGAACTCGGGCGTGGTGGCCAATAAAAAATACATGCGCTTCAAACCGACGGGTTACGATCAGGTCGCGGTATTGAGCAAGCTGGACATTGATTTATTTGATTACCCGCTCGACTATGAGCTGGTGCAGGAGGGGGATTATTATAACGACGGCACAACTACGGGCGAACAAATTCCCTGGTTATACGCCGTAGTTGACGTAGGCTTTGTTCCACCATCGGGTATCACCAATGAATTATTGCAAACCATCCATGTGCCGGATGACTACAGGATAGAGAACGAAGCCTTTCGCCGCACCGGGAATAGTCCCGATACAGCGACCTGTACGGGTGGCGGTGTAAGCCAGAGCCTGGCCAAAGGCGTGACCCCGAACAGTGTTCCGGTATGTGACTGCACGGGATCACCCTACGATATGACCTGCGAATGCCGCACATATTGCAACGTCGAACCGTGCGCCACGCCGTTGCCTCCAGTTCCGCCGACCAGGATTCCGGGTGGACAGATCACCGTGACGGATGATGTGTTCAACAACAAGGTTGGTGTCAGGAAGGCCAGACTTGTCGCCCGCCGATTCCTGAAAGTGGACAGAACCTATACTGACAATAACGGTAATTATCATTTTACCAAAAGCTTCCGCAATAAGTTCACGCTCCTGATCAAGTTCAAGAACGACAACGCGATGGTTAACCCCATGTTGAAGGAAAGAGGTTACCAGATGCTTTTTCCTACGAAGATCAACTGGGGACGCTTTAGGGGAAATGTCAATAATATTATTAAGAATGTGGATGACAACAACGACATCAAGAAAAGAGGTTCGTTGCATTGGGCGGCGGCGACCACCCACAATATGGTGCAGGAATATATCAATGACCGGGCACCCGCCGACGGCATCGGCGCACCGCCGAGCGGTATGGTGATCATTGCTTCAAACGGAAGCGGGGGCAGCGCCACACCAATGTTCAACAAAAGAACGGCTGCTGCCGTGAGTACGACCTACTGGAAACAGGTTCTTATTCCTTTCGCCAACCTCAATTATTCCATCAGTGATGTGAATTTAATTGCAGCCGTTCTAACGGGCAGGGCGGACATGATCCTGAAATACGGCGCAAACTCCACCACCAAATCCTCCGACCAGATGGCGGAAGTAGGCTACCACGAACTCACCCATGCAGCGCATTATAACAAAGTGGGCGGTGCCTGGTTCGACCAGTTTGTCCGGTCGGAGGTGGCGCAAATCATCGATAACTACAACGGCTCGAAGTCTCCTTATGGCGCAAAGACTTCAGCGGATGCCCCCATTATCGCGGTTGGCGAAAGCTGGGCCTATTATATGGGCCATTATCTCTGCTACCGGAAATACGGGAGTCTCGCAGGCCCGTTTTACGAACAAGGTAATCCGGCCTATACCAAGAATTGGCCTATCAATAACTTTTACAGCAACCTAAATTTGTTGGAAGATTTTGATCCCGCGAAACCCAGCGACCCGTTTAACTGGATACCGCAGGGACTGTTCTACGACTTATTAGACAATAGGAATGACAACAATGCTACACCGAGGCGGATATTATTAGATGATATTGTTTCGGGGTATACCAACCAGCAGTTTTTCAATGCGCTTGATGCGGACGTCTTAACTTTGCCGGCATACAAAACAAGATTGCTGTCGGAGAACGGCAATAGTCAGGCGGCAGGAGTCACCACTATATTTACCTTCTATGGATATTAAGCACATCTTGAAGCAAATATTTTGGATTATGAGCGGATCGTTTTTATGCAGTTCATCCTGCGTAAAAAACATCGGTAAGGATTGTACGGCAACCGTCTATACGTTTGAACTACCGTTTAACGCAGTACCTGACAAAGATTCTATTCGATTGGGTGATTCAATAACCTTCTCAATAAACGCACCTACCACGTTTGTTGATATAAATTCCGGACACGAAATAGATTATAGTGGCTCGGGAAACTTGGGGGGTACAATAGGATTCATTAAATATGATTCAACTACAAAGAAATGGAAGCCCTCGGCCAACCAATTTAAATACACATTGAAAAAAGGTGTTTGGGAAACGCCGATGGATACGCTTATGTTTCGGGCATATCATTGTTCGGAGGCTGGCCATAGATATGTATTTGAGTTGACCATAGCGCCAGAGACAGTTGGTTTGTATGGAGTTGTTTTTGGAAACTCAGGTAATACCTTCAGGGGGAGTGACCCTTGTGTGAAGGCCGGATTCACCGTTAATTTGCAAGAGTCAAGTCACAATAGATACCTAGACGGTGATTACAACGAAATAACACCCGGCGGAGATTTTTATTTTCATGTTTCGCCATAAAATGCACCTAGCTCGGTGTGCCCACTCCAGGAGCAGAATGAAGCAGTTGCCACGAGAAGTTGTAGCTGCTTTTTTCTTTACTACAATAAACTCGGCTGGAGGCAACAGCTATCTCTTACACCACACGTTGATAACCGGCAAGTACACTGGCGTCAGCAATAACCGGGAACCCTGCCCGGCGGCAGCCGGATCAACTGGAAGCGATGTTCGTCGAGGGGTGCATAGCAGAACTCATAACAGAAATGAAAACAGAGACCGCGGTCATCAAAGTGTGATTCAGTGTGGAACTGGAACTGAAACCCCTGGTGCAGCAATTCGTTTCTCCCGGCAATGCTGTAGGCGGCGTCCGGCGGCATTAGCCGGTTTAAGATCCGCCGGTTCTGCAGCAGTTGTTCGTTAACCATGTTTACCGGGTTGGCCCTGTCGGCTTTCTGCCGGTAGTGCCAGGCACTCCTGCAACTGTCGCCGCAGAACTTTTTCGACGAGCGGCCTTTCAGCGGCCGCGTACAATACAAACAGCACATGTTCATTTTTGATTCAAATCTACCCGGGCGGAATGGCCATAACAAGGGTGAAATCACGGTAGTTTTCGTACCAAACGGTTGCTATACGGTAATGACAGCCACATTGCCGATGTTTGTGTAAAAGCGGCGCTGTGCAAATAACCTGCAACCGGCGTAAGCCGCGCATAATGAAAAGAAAACCAGGGTATCCGTAGATTTAGGGCAGATGATGAATACAGACAAAGAAAACAAATTGTTCGACCTTGCGTCGAGGCTGGTAATGCATTCCAGCCAGCATCTTTTTCTGACGGGAAAGGCTGGCACCGGAAAAACCACTTTTCTGCAATATATCCGGCGAAACAGCCGGAAGAAAATGGTAGTGGTGGCGCCCACCGGCGTTGCCGCCATCAACGCTGGCGGCGTTACCGCCCATACCTTTTTCCAGTTGCCCATGGGCGCTTTTGTACCCGGTATCGACTTGCCCGAAAGCGGCCAGCACCTTTTTCACAATAAACAAACCTTTCTTGGCAACCTCCGGCTTGCAGAGTCGAAGCGCAAACTGATGGAAGAGCTGGAGCTGCTGGTGATCGATGAAGTGAGCATGCTGCGCGCCGATATGCTTGACGCCATTGATGCCGTATTGCGGCAGGTGCGGCGCAAACCGAGAACGGCATTCGGTGGCCTGCAGGTATTGCTGATTGGTGATCTTTTCCAGTTACCACCCGTGGTGCACGAACAGGAATGGCATTTTTTGAACCAGTATTATGCCAGTCCCTATTTTTTCGATGCGCAGGTATTCAAAGAATGCCAGTTGCAACAGATCGAGCTACAGCAGATATACCGGCAAAAAGAAACGCGTTTCATCGACATCCTCAATAAGGTGCGGCATGGCACCGCCGATGCGGAAGCCCTCGCCCTGCTGAACAGCCGGTTGCTGCAAACGGCGGGGGCCGGCGGCGTGGCACTGGCTGGTGCGCATGAAGAAAAGCCTTCTCCCATTATACTTACCACCCATGTGCGCCGCGCCGATGCCATCAACAAACAGGCGCTGGCCGATCTGCCTGGCGCCATAAAAGAATACCCGTCATCGACGACGGGCGATTTCCAGGAGAAAGCCTATCCTGCCGACGCCCTGCTCGAACTGAAACCCGGCGCGCAGGTAATGATCATCCGCAACGACCGCACCGAAGAGCGCCGGTATTACAATGGAAAGATCGGCCAGGTGGTGTCTTTGTCGACCGATACGGTCGAGATCGCTTTTCCCGACCAGGAAAAACACCTCTCGCTTGAAAAAGAAACCTGGCGGAATATCCGTTTTCGTTTCAATGCCGATAAAGATGAAATTGAAGAAGAAGAGCTGGGCAGCTTTACACAATTTCCATTAAGGCTGGCCTGGGCCATCACCATTCACAAAAGCCAGGGACTCACCTTCGAGTCGGCCGTGGTTGATGCGGGCGCCGCTTTTGCAACGGGACAGGTGTATGTGGCACTGTCGCGCCTCACCACGCTCGACGGACTTTACCTGCGCACACCCGTTACCCCGGAAGTGATCAAGACGGATCCGCTGGTGATGGCCTTCGCCCATAAAACGACAGCGGGCGACGATATGAAAGCGGCCCTCGAAAAAGCGGAGCGCGAGTTTCTGCTCAACAATATACTGTCGCCGTTCCACACCGAGCAGTTGCAGGAAGCTGCCGAAAGATGGAAGGGGCAGGTGGCGACGAAAAAAAGCGCCGGCCAGGAAGAGAAACTGGCGTTGGCCGATCACTTGTTGAAATGCCTTAGCGTATTGCTGCCGGTATCGTATAAAACGGTTAGCTACCTGCACAGCCTGCAGGAAAAAGCACCAGAAGACGGATTCCGTTTTTTACAGGAAAGAACCCTGGCGGCGGCAGATTATTTCTGCCGGCAGATCGATACCATGGTAGATGCGGTCGATCAGCATGCGCGGTTGCTGCACACCCGCAAAAAGCAGCACAAGTACCTGCAATCCCTTGCAGTGATGAAAAAGGTGTTGGTCAAAAAAAAGAACGACCTGGAACTGGCGGTTAAAATGACAAAGGGCCTGGCCGACGGGCTTCCGGTAGGCGAAGTATTGTTGTGGCTGCAGGCTGATAACGCGACTACATCGGAGAACCAGGCAGCGCTGCCCGGCGAGTGGTCGGCCGGAACCGGTGCTGAAAAAACAACCGCCGCCACAAAAACAAAACGCAGCAAACAACCCGCTGCCGCAGCACCCGCCGCCGACAAAAAACCGCGCCCTGAAAAAGGCGAGAGCACCCGCCTTTCGCTGGCGTTGTTCCTGGCAGGAAAATCACTGGCCGACATCGCCGCCGAAAGAGAGATGGCGATATCAACCATCGCCAATCACCTGGTAGAATCAGTTGCTGCGGGAAAGCTGCCACTGGAACAACTGGTCGACCAGGAAAAGATCGATTTGATACGGCAGGCCGTTCACCAGTTGGAAACGCGCCAATTGGGCGTATTAAAGAGCCGGCTCGCCGACCATATCGCTTTCCACGAAATAAAAGCGGTGCTGTCGGCAGATGGGTAAATAATAAATACCCGGTTTGCGTGCCGCCGCCTACATTTGGCAAAAGGGTTTTCATGAGAAAATTTATCTGCCGCCTTATCGTCGTTTTTGTGCTGTTATCCGTTTTTGCGCCCGGCTCCCGGGCGCAGGTGCTGCCCCTGCGTGAGCAGGCCGCTGTGGTCAACAACATGCTTACGGAAAGATTTGAGCGGCTGCTGCCCGGCCTGATGGACAGTACCGGCATCGATATGTGGGTGCTGATCTCGCGCGAATGCAATGAAGACCCCATTCTTAAAACCATGTTGCCTGCCGAATGGCTGTCGGCGCGCCGCCGCACCATCCTGGTTTTTTTCCGCAAGGGAAATGAGCTGGAGAAGCTGGCCATTGCCCGGTACAACGTAGGCAGCCAGATCAGGGCGGCCTGGGATATGGAGAAATTTCCCAACCAGTGGGATGCATTGCTGGATATTATCCAACAGCGGTCACCGAAAAAGATCGGCATTAATACCTGCGAACAGCAGGCGCATGCCGACGGGCTCGACCATACCGAGTACAACCTGTTGATAAACAAGCTGCCCGCCAGCCTCAAAAGCAGGGTAGTGTCGGCCGAAAACCTCGGTATACGCTGGCTGGAGACCCGTACCGATATAGAAATGAATTATTACCCGCAGCTCATTAATATTTCGCATAAAATCATCGCCGAAGGTTTTTCAGAGAAGGTGATCACGCCCGGTATTACTACCACCGACGACCTGGTATGGTGGTACCGCGAAAAGATCCGCAGCCTGGGCTTGGATACCTGGTTCCATCCAACGGTTGATATCCAGCGGAACGGCGCTTCGCAAAGCAGTGTGATACTGCCCGGCGATTTGTTGCATGTCGATTTTGGCATCAGCTACCTGCGCCTGCAAACCGATATCCAGCAACACGCGTATGTGCTGCATCCCGGCGAAACAGCAGCACCGGCTTTCCTGATGAAAGCATTTGCGCAGGGCAACCGCCTGCAGGATATCCTTACGGGGCGCTTTGCCTGGGGCCGAACCGGCAACCAGGTGCTGAAAGCAGCGCTGGAACAGGCAAAAGGCGAAGGACTGACCCCGACGATCTACACCCACCCCATCGGGTTTCACGGTCACGCGGCCGGCCCTACCATCGGTTTGTGGGATATGCAGGGCGGCGTACCGGGTTCGGGCGACTACCCGATACATTACAACACGGCCTATTCCATAGAGCTGAACTGTGCGGTGAACCTGCCCGAATGGAACAAAAGCATCCGGATTATGTTAGAAGAAGACGGATTCTTCGATAAAAAGGGATTTCGCTATATTGACGGCAGGCAGAAAGAAATATATCTTATCCCCCGCCCGATACCCCAAATTGGAAACTAAAGGAAGTGATATGATGGATTACAAGCAGTACCGGAATCTCCTGGATGAGCTGATGGCAGAGAATAAAACGACCGGCCCGAACCAGGACGACTGGCTGGTGGACTATGCGAAACTGAATATCCAGCGGATGAAACGCTGGGAAAAAACCTGGAAGCCCGATGAAAAGCAGGAAGCGTTCCTGTTGTCGATCGAAACGCCGATGACCTGGCTAACCCTCACCGAAGGCTGGTGCGGCGATGCGGCGCAGATCATTCCCATTATCGATAAGCTGGCACAGGTGAACCCGCTGATAACGCATAAGCTCCTGCTGCGCGATGAGAACCCTGCCTGGATGGACAGGTTCCTGACCGATGGCGCCCGCTCTATTCCCAAAGTTATCTTTATCGATACCGATACCCAGCAGATCTATGGAAGCTGGGGGCCGCGGCCGCAGCCGGCGCGGGAGCTGCTGAAAACCCTGATGGAAAAGAAGGAGCTGCCCAAAGAAGCCGTGTATTCGCAGTTGCACGCCTGGTATGCACGCGATAAGGGCAATCATACTGCCCGCGAATTTATGCAGCACCTGCGGGAGGCGCAGGCTAGGAGAGAAGCTGGTAAGCCAGTAAACTCGTAAGATAGGCCAGCGCGGTCATGTAGATCAATTGGATCATGGGCCACTTCCAACTGCGGGTTTCGCGTTTTACAATGGCGAGGGTACTCATGCACTGCATGGCCAGCAGGTAAAAGAGCATCAGTGAAACGCCGGTTGCCAATGTGTACACCGGCGTACCGTCTTCCCGTTTTGCCTGCCGCATTTTTTCACGCAGCAGCAGCTCATTATTGCTTTCGTCGTCTTCTACGCTGTACAAGGTGGCCATGGTACCTACGAATACTTCACGCGCGGCAAAAGAGGTGATCAGGGCGATGCCGATCTTCCAGTCGTATCCCAGGGGGCGAATCACCGGTTCGATCGCTTTGCCGAGGATGCCGGCATAAGAGCCGGCCAGCTTTGCCGACCCGTATTCTTTTTCAATGGCATCGCGCGCTGCAGCGACGGCATCGTTTGCCGCAGCCGGCGCGGCAACGCTGTCAGGGCCATGCTGCCGGTCGAAATCTTCGAGCGTGGCTTCGTAAGTGGCGTCGATGGCTTTCATGCGCCCGGGAGGGCCATAGCTGCTCAGCACCCAGAGCACCATACTGATGACCATGATCACCCGGCCTGCGTCAACCACGAAGATTTTCGCCTTCTGAAACATGGTGGTGAAAACATTGTGCCAGCGCGGCGCGCGGTACATGGGCAGCTCCAGGATGAAAAAGCTTTTTTCTTTGGTTCGGAGAAACCATTTGGCCACCCACGATACGGCCATCGCCATAACAATACCGAACAGGTAAAGGCCCATCATCACCAGGCCGGGCAAACTGATAAAACCCGCCAGCCGTTTGTCTGGAATTACCAGGGCGATCAAAATGGTATATACCGGCAGCCGGGCGCTGCAGCTCATCAGCGGTGTAACCAAAATAGTCAGCAGACGTTCTTTGGTGTTCTCGATGCTCCGCGCGCTCATGATAGCAGGCACCGCACAGGCGAAGGCGCTGATCATCGGCATTACGCTTTTCCCGTTGAGGCCGGCTTTTCGCATGAGCTTATCCGTTAGAAAGCTGATGCGGGCCATATAACCGGTATCTTCCAGGATGGTGGTCAGCCCGAACAGGATCATGATTTGCGGCACGAACACAACAATGCCGCCAATGCCGGCCACTATCCCGTTTACCAGCATATCAGCCCACCAGGCGGCCGGCAATACATTGGTAAGCCAGGCGCTCATTTCGCCGAACCCCCATTCTATAAAATCCATCGGGTACTGTGCCAGCAGGAAAACCGACTGGAACAGCAGGAAAAGAACGCCCAGCAAAATCAGGTACCCCCATACCCGGTGAATCAGGATATTATCGAGCTTTTCGGTGAAAAGACTTTTTTGCAGGGGATCGGGCTCTACCACCGTTTGCTGCATGATGCCTTTGATGCGGGTGTATCGCTGCAATATCTCCTCCGCCTGTGTTTTGGTAGGATTGAACTGGTTGTTTTTTTCGGTGTCTTCAATAGCGGTCTGCAGGCTGTCGGGCAGCGCAAAGCGCTCGTGGTTGATCAGCAGGTGAATGGCCTTGTAGTCGCTCATCTCGTGGTCAACAAGGGTCTTAACCCGGTCTACCGCGGTGCCTGCCAGCTCTTTATTGGGAATAAAATCGCGGGCGGGCGGCTGGTATTGGTGCAGGGCGGTGGCGGCCATCGCTTTTTTCAGTGGGGCGATGCCCTTGTTTTTGCGTGGATTGACCACTACTACCGGTACACCCAGTTCACGCTCGAGTCCGCCGACGTCGATCTCGATGCCCTTGCTTCGGGCCATGTCCATCATAGTAAGTGCTACCACCACCGGGATTTTCAAATCGATGATCTGGGAAACGAAAAGCAGGTTGCGCTTCAGGTTAGCTGCATCGGCCAGCAATACCAGCAGGTCGATTTTCACATCGGGGTCCTGGTCCATCAGCACCTGGTAAGTCACCCATTCGTCGCCCCGTTTCGGGTACAGGCTATAGGTTCCCGGCAAATCGATAATAGTGGCCTTGAGCTGGTCGGTAAGCTGCGAGAGGCCCGTCTTTTTGTCGACGGTAACACCCGGAAAGTTGCCCACTTTCTGGTTCAAGCCAGTCAATGCGTTGAAAAGAGAGCTTTTACCACTATTCGGATTCCCAACCAGGCCAATTTGAATCATGCATTCGGTCGTCTAGAAACGCAAAGGTATTTCAGTTGCAGCAAGTAAGCCTTACGATTTCCGGAACTAGGCGTTTTGCGCGGGCAGCAGCTTTCCCCCGTCAAAAACGGGAACAACCGGCGCCAAATCGGGCGTCAGGCAATAGCGAATGTCTTTTTCGAGCCCGTAGCCACTCAGCCGGTGGTAGTGCGAGGCATTGTGCTGTTTCATATAACCGTACAGGTCATCGCCGGCAGACAAGTAAAGCGCTTCGGCCATTTGCGAGGAGTCGCAGTTAATGGAAAACGCATGGCGGATGCGGCTGATAACGGCGCCGGCGAAGAGGGTATCTTCCAGGTTCACCCGGTCTTTCCAGGCGGCGCAGCCCAGCACTACATTCCGGTGCTGGCGCAGCAGGAATCCGCATACGGCCGACAGGTTGGGGAAGGAGCCGGTAATAACGGCGGGTGCGCCGTTGGCCAGCGCCATGTGCAGCAGCCGGGTTCCGTTGGTGGTGGTAAGTACCAGGGTTTTGCCTTCGATGAAATGACGGGGATACTCAAAGGGAGAATTGCCGTAAGAAAGGCCATCCGCCACTTTCCCGTCTCGTTCGCCGGCGGTGATGCCCCCTATTTGCCGGCCGGTTTCGATGCAAATGGGAACCGAATCGACGGGAATGACGGCGCTGGCACCGTTATAAAGGGCGGTAGCAATGGTGGAAGTGGCCCGGAGCACGTCGATGATCACCACGATGCTGTCGCTGAGGTCGTACAAATGTAAAAGGGCGGGAGACAGCGAGGTGAATAGTTGGGGTTGTTGGCTCATCGGCAGCAAAAATAGGTTTTCTCGGGCACTGCCCCGTTAGTCGAGAAAGCGCTTCCATTGCTCCGATTCGGCGAGCTCGCGGATGTGCTCGTTCCGGGTTTCGAGCAGGCGGGTCATGTAACTGCGCAGGTAAAACCGGTCGATCAGTTTGCCGAGAACGCCGAAAGGCATTTCGTACGAAAAGTAATCGATCATCAATGTGCCGTTCTCGATGGGCTTAAAATGATGCTCATGGCGCATGCTGCGGAAATCGCCTTCGAGCATTTCGTCGGTGAACTGCTCGTTTTTCTTCATGGCGGTGACCTTTGATTTAAGCAGGCGCTGCTTGCCGAGGTGCTTGGCTTTCCAGGTAACGGTTTCATCGAGGCCGATCAGGCCCATACGGACGCCGCCAACCGCTTCTTCGCCGGTGTGGCGCAGCGACTTCTTATGGACTTCTATGCTTCTGCTCAGGTCGAAAACGCGGGCAGGCGGGGCTTTGACAAAAGTTGTCAGGTGAATCGTCGGCATAGGAAATGGAGTAAGGGTTTGATTGTCAACACCAAAAATCAAACCAAACTATTTCCTCAAGCGAAGGGCATTTTGGCGACCACCGCTTTCAGCTTTTTATCGCGCACCGCAATGCGGATTTCGGCGCCTGGTTGGGCGAAAGCGGTTTCTACATATCCCATGCCGATGGCCTTGCCTAAACTGGGGCCCTGGGTGCCGCTGGTCACCTTACCGATAACGCGACCGGCTTCGTCTTCGATCAGGTAGTCGTGGCGGGGAATGCCTTTGTCGATCATCTCAAAGCCGACAAGCTTGCGGGTTACGCCGCTGGTTTTTTGGGCGGCGAGCAGGTCGCTGGCCGTAAAGGGCTTGGTGAATTTGGTGATCCAGCCCAGCCCGGCTTCGAGGGGCGAGGTGGTATCGTCGATATCGTTGCCATAGAGGCAATAGCCCATTTCAAGGCGCAGGGTGTCGCGGGCGCCCAGGCCGATGGGTTTGATGCCTGCGGCCTTGCCGGCTTCAAAGATGGCATTCCATATTTGATCGGCAGCGCCATCGGCCGCCTCGAAATAAATCTCTACACCGCCTGCGCCGGTATAACCGGTAGCGCTTACCAGTACGTTCTTCACGCCGGCGAAGGTTCCCTTTACAAAAGTGTAATACTTGAGGTTAAGGATATCCATATCGGTAAGGGGCTGTAGTATTTTACAGGCATTTGGCCCCTGGATGGCGAGCAGGCAGGTCTTATCGGAAATATTATGCATTTCTACCGACTTGCTATTGAAGCGGTTGATCCAGTTCCAGTCTTTTTCGATATTGCTGGCATTGACCACCAGCATATACACATTGTTTTCTTCGATGCAGTAGACGATCAGGTCGTCTATAATGCCGCCCTCGTTATTGGTCAGGGCGCTGTACTGGGCTTTGCCGGGGGTCAGCTTCGACGCGTCGTTGGTAGTGACCCGCTGGATCAGGTCGAGCGCATCAGGCCCTTTAAGAATGAATTCCCCCATGTGGCTCACGTCAAAAACGCCGGCATTGGTACGAACGGCGGCATGTTCATCGTTAATACCCGAGTAGGAAATTGGCATATTGTAGCCAGCAAATGGTGCCATTTTTGCACCCAGGGCTATGTGCTTGTCGGTGAAGGGAGTGTTTTTCATATCATTCTTGTGACGCAAAATTAATTTAATCGGGTAAAACCGGCGGGTTAATGTGCAGAACAACGCAGGAATGGTTAAATTTGTATATATGTTGTTATTGGCTTCTGACCTGGATGGAACTTTTTTAGGGGGCGACCGGGAAGAAAAAGAACAGTTGTACCGGCTGATTGCCGAGAACCCGGTGGTAACCCTGGTATTTGTAACCGGCCGTGGCATGGGCACGGTGCTGCCGCTATTGGAAGACCCGTTTATTCCCGATCCACATTATATCATTGCCGACGTGGGCGCTACCGTAGTTGACGGCCGCACGCTGGAGCCGATAGAGCCGCTGCATACTGAAATTGAGAAAAGATGGCCGGGGGCCGAGGCGGTACGGGCAAAAATGGAGGGCATTGCAGGCCTGCGGCTACAGCCGGTGCCGATGGGCCGCCGGGTTTCCTATTTTTATGATCCGGGAATTGATGTGAACGAAATCGAGCGGCGGGCAACAGCGTTGGGCTGCGACGTGATCGTGTCGGCCGGGAGGTACATCGATGTTTTACCCGGCGGGGTAAACAAAGGGTTTACATTGACCCACCTGATGGAAATGTTGCAGGTGCCCGAAAATGAAGTGCTGGTGGCCGGTGATACCCTGAACGATCTTTCGCTGTTCCAGACCGGATACCGGGGGGTGGTGGTAGGCGGCGCGGAGCAAAGGCTGATTGAGGCAACCGCCGGACAAAGCCAGGTTTTCCAGGCGCAGCGACTGGGTGCCGGCGGTATTCTGCAGGCGCTACACCATTATAATACCATTCCTGACGGCATATAATACCAGCCCTATGCGGCTGTTCACGTTCAGTTTCCGGAAAAGCTGGTTGCGGTAGCTATCAACGTTTCGCGGACTGATGTGTAGCTTTTCTGCAATTTCCCGATACGTCATTTCAGAGCAGGCAAGGGCAACGAAGGCCCTTTCGCCGGCTGTCAGCACCACGGCATCGCCCCGCAGCGACGAGAACCTGTATGCGTGAACGGCAAAACCGTTGTCGCGTATCTCTTCCAGGCATTGCTGCAGCGTGCCGGGTTCGGTGCCTTTGGAGAGATAGCCGTGCGCGCCCGTTTTCAGCAACTGGATCACGGCTTCTTCGCTTTCGACCATGCTCAACACAAGCACCCGCGTACCGGGCTGGTGCTCGCGAATCCATTCCAACGTTTCGAATCCGTTCATTTCCGGCATACTGATATCTGTTATCACGATATCGGGAGAAAGACCGGCTTCGGTGTATAATCTTCCATTGCCCGCTGCGCCGATCACCTCAAAGGCGCCAAAGCTGTTGATGATACGGGCTAGTCCCTCGCGAAACAATACATGGTCGTCGATCAGCGCAATGGTTGTTTTTTTGTTGCTCATGCAGGGAGATACAGGTTTCGCGGAATCCGACCGGGTTTAACGCAAAATTTACGCTAAGGTAGCGAGAGTGTGGCAGCCACAAAAAATCCCCGGGTACCACCCCGGGGACGTTCCAACTTCAACCCCGCCAACCTTCCGATCGGCGGCCGGGTTGTTTACCTGTTACAAAACCTTATAAAAAGCTGCTGAGAAATAAAAGAGGAGAAACTTCGGCTGAAATGGTAGCGGTCTTTTTATCGGCCGAAACCGTTTCGTTGTCGTCGTCATTTTTCTTTTTTTCTTTTTGTTTTTTCTGCTTGGTGCTGTCGGGTTTGAGCAAGCCTTCTCCTTCGATCTGCACACCGTTCTCATTGATCTTGAATTTGAAGCGGCCTTCTTTCAGCTCAACGGGGTCAAGGTCGTTAACGCGGGAGAGTCCGTCGCGTGTCATCACGTATTCTACATTGCTCGACCAGTGGTATGCATTCTCCCAATCATCGTCCCACTCCACATTGAAACCGCGGCGGCGATTGGTATTCACGTTGAACCAGGAGAAATCGTCGAGGCTGTGATCGAGCTGTATTCGTTTGCCGATGGGCACTTCCACTACAACCATTACCTGCTGGTTACGAAACTTATCGCTTCGGGTGATGGCAAATCCCCTGGGCAATTCGATCACGCTGTCTTTTTGCGCAATGGGGAAATTGATCTGCTGGGCCAGCTCTTTTGCTTTGGCGTTGCTGTTGCTGCGGCTGAAGCGAACGGTGTACAGGTGAAAAAGGGAATCTTTGCTCTTCACCACGTTCACGCGAACGGTTCTAAGCATCAGGCTGTCGTGGCTGAGACCATAGAACGGCGCATCGTTGTCCCAACCCCAGAATCCGCCATCGTTATAATAACGCGTACGTTCACCAACCGACTCGACATACAGTTTATTGTTAGCAGGCTGAGTGATCTGTACCGGGTCTTCCACGCCTGCCCGGTTTTTAAAATTGCGGAAGAAAGCGCTGATCAAAGTGATGGTGCTGATCAGCCCGATGATCCAGAGGCTGGAGAAAGTATAGCCCAGGTACCTGTTCTGGCTTCTTACGCCCATGATGCGGCGAACCAGCCAGGTGATAAGGGCTACGATCGGCAGACCGAGAAAGAGTACCAGGCTCAGCCAGGCCAGTGCGTTTTGCCAGAAGCCTTCCAGCACGAAATCTTTCAGGGGGAATACGGTCATTCCGCCGAAAAGAATTCCAAGCAAAGCGCCGAACAGGGCCAGGGCCACGATGGCGGCAATGAACAGGAAAAAGGCTTTGAAAAGTATCCCGATTACATTCCCGATACCCGATCCTGCGTTACCGGCGGCACGGCCAAGGGAGGAACCGTATTGCTGGCCCTGGCTGCCGAACTGCTGGGCGGTCTCTTTCACTTCGTTCCCCCAGTTCTGGGCGCGTGATTTGAAGCTTTGCAGGTCTTCCTTTACGGTATCGCGAATGGAATTCAGGTCAATACGTTCGCCTTTCATTTCCAGCTTCTGCGCAGCGTTGCTGGCATAAGGAACCGCGATCCAAAGCACGAGGTACACGATAAACAGCGTAGAGCCGAGGCCTGAGCTGATGAACCGGGGGCCAAAGCTCCAGTCCCAATCCCAGAACAGCGCGTTGAAGCTGCCGCCAACGATGCCCAATACAAGGGGGAGGGCGAAGATCAGCCGGGGAATCCATGACTGGATATCGAAGTAAGAGGCGAGGCCGCCGCAAACACCCGCGATAACTTTATCGTCGGGGTTCCGGTAAAGCCGTTTGGTGATATTGGAAGTCATCGATTCGGAAGGAACGATGACCCACAAGAGAAGGTATACCCAGAAAAGAGCGCCAAAGAGAAGCACGAAGACGATGCGCATGATGGCAGGATCGAGGCCCAGGTAGTTGGCCAGGCCGCTGCACACACCGCCGATGATTTTGTCGTCGGCATTGCGGCTGAACCGGCCGCGGCGGTAAAAGCCCTTGGCGCCTTGCGGCGGAACAGTGCCCTGGCCGCTGTTATTGGTCGACTGGCTGCTCTGCGACGCATACGCGTTGTTCGGCTGTCCGCCCAGGTCGGCATCGGCAGCCTCGAAGTCTTCGGGGCGGCCCATATTGGCGATAATGGCGTTCACGTCATCATCGGTGATGCAGGTAGCACCTTTTTTCAGGCGGTCGGAGAACAATTCGGCGATACGGCTTTCGATGTCGTTGATGATTTCATTCCTGCCGTCTTCGTTCGCAAAATAAGTTCTGAGGCTCTCGGTATATTGCTTCAGCAGTTCGTAAGCGGTCTCCTC
>JBDHYM010000021.1:0-25335 GCA_039811405.1 Flavihumibacter sp.
CCGGCGATGTATAGGGAGGCTGGTTAGCCTGGGCAGCAGCGTATAAGCTGCCACCCAGTAACCATGCCATTAACCCGGCTGTTATGCTGTTTTTTCTCATTGCTGGTTAATTTTCCAGGTATTAAATATTAGTACCCGGGGTTTTGCTGGTAAATACCGTCTACCAGGTTGATCTGGTCTTGCGGAATGGGAAGGTATTCGTCGCGCCCTTTGGTAAACACCGCGTTTTGCAGGTGGGGATGGCGTGTTTTCTCTTTCGTCAGGTAGTCATTGAGCGTTTCGGCGGCAATGCCCCAGCGAACGAGGTCGTGGAAACGCGGACTTTCCATAGCGAACTCCAGTCTTCTTTCCCAGCGCAGCGCCTGGCGTGCATTGGCCTGCGTCCAGGGCAGGTTGGTGCCGTCGTACAAACCGGTACGATAGTTGGAGAAGCCCTGACCGGCTTTGGCGTGGCCGGCAGGATAGGTTGTCCAGACCTCCGACGATACGGCGCGTTGCCTGATCTGGTTGATGATGGGCATAGCCAGCTCCTGCTGACCCATTTCTATCAATGCTTCCGCCTTCATCAGCAGCACGTCGTTGTATTGCAAAATATCCCAGTTCTGGGCAGTGCCGAAAAAGGCGCCTGCTTTGCGGATGGCATTGGTGCTGGGCAACTGTATCTCTTTCATGGTAAGAAAGTTGCCGTACACGGCGGGTGTTCTCGACCACGATGCCTGCGTCACAAAACCAAGGTCATATTTGAACGGATGCGAGGTGATGCCTACGGTGTGATCCAGTCGCGCGTCCATGGTATGCGTATCGAAATCTTCCGGTGTTTTCAACTCTGCATTGTTGAAGGTTCCAAACAGGGGGAGGCCGGTGGAAGGATCGGTTTGAAACGCATTCACCAGGTTCTGGCTGGGCACATGGAAGGAGCAACAGCCATACGCGGGCGACATATTGTAGTTGAGACCATGCTCCAGGTCGATACGGCCGAATGTGGTACCGTCGTCAAACGAATACTGTATCGCGAATATCGATTCTTTGTTGTTCTCATATCCATAGGTCCATTTTTTACCGAGGTTGTCCAGCAGTTGGTATTTACCCGAATTGATCACCGCATCGGTGAGTGTCACTACTTCAGCCAGCCGGTTCTGGTCGATGCTGGTTACGTTGTGCTGCTCGTCTTGCTTGTATGCCTGGTAAAGCCGCACTTTAGCCAGGTAAGCGGCAGCCGCCCATTTGGTGGCGCGGCCCACCTGGGGCTGGTTTTCGGGCAGGTTGTCAAGGCCAAACTGGAAATCGTCTGCGATCTTGTTCCACAGCTCGTCGTTCGTGAACTGGCGGTTCGACAATGTCCTGATCTCATCCTGCGTAGCCGTATGCTCGATCCATACGGGATAGTTGAACAGGCGCTTCAGCACGAACATAAAATGCGCGCGCAGAAAACGAAGCTCGGCCTGGCGAACCTTTTTCGCGTTGGTTACACCCGACACCACATAATCGGCGTCGCTGAAAGCATCCAGTTGGCGCAGGGCCAGGTTCACACGCGAGATGCCTTCATACACAGCTATCCAGGTGTTATTCTGGTAGCCGCCGACAGCCGCGGTTACCAGGTTGTACTGCTCCAGGTCGTTCAACTGGCCCTGGTCAGATACAGACGAGCCGCCTTTATAGGCGTCGTCTGAACGGATGCTGCCCCAGATATAGTCGCTGCCAAACGAAGTATTCCAGTAAGAGTTGCCGAGGCCTGCGTAAGCAGCCACCACCAGGCCTTCGGTGGTAGACACCGTATTAAGCCGGTCGATGGTTGCCACACCGGGCACCGAGGCATCGAGGAATGATTTTTTGCATGACAACACCGACAGGGCGACCATACCGGTGATGATAACAGCCAATGACTTACTATTTTTCATGTTCGTTCTTTTACATGGTTATTGTTCACACTTCAAATACTGCTCAGAATCTTGCGTCGATACCAAAAACAAAACGTACCGGCCGCGGGAAAACCGACCCGGGTGTTTCAGGGTCAGGACCGGTGTAGGCCCGGTTCCCGTTCTTCTTGAACAGCAGGATAGTATTGTCTGCCACGCCGAAGATCCGGAAGGAAGTGAATTTGTATTTGGTTACAAAAACGGTAGGAAGTGTATAATTCAACTGGATGGTCTGTACTTTGAAATAATCGCCTTTTACCAGGAAGTAATCAGATGCCCTGGTTTCGGTATTGGCATTCACCAGCGAGGCTGCGGGAATGGTGGTGTTCGTATTCTGCGGTGTCCATGCATTCAGCAAACGGGTGCCTTTGTTGGCGCCGATATTGGTTCCCAAGAAGTCGGTGAATGACTTGGAAGCATCGTTCACCGTGATGGCAGAAACGCCACGCATGAAGACAGACAAACCGAAATTCTTGTAATTGAGCGAAATGTTGAGGCCATAGGTCAGCCCGGGAAGCTCGGTTCCCAGCCAGTCCTGGTCAAGCGCGTTGATCACGCCGTCTTTGTTGAGGTCTTTGTACCGGATACGTCCCACACCCTTACCCGGCTGCGTCGCCGCCTGGTCCACTTCGGCCTGGTCCTGGAAAATACCATCGGTCACATAACCGAAGAAGGAAGTTCTGGAATGGTCGAGAATGGTTTTCTCCACGTTACCTGCATAAGACCTTACCACTGCACTGGGCAGGTAAGTGATCTTGTCGTGGAAACGGGAAGCATTCGCATCGATGGCATACGAGAAGTCTTTTACACTGCCGCGATAGCCGAGGGTAAGCTCGAAACCTTTGTTCGACATGGTAGCGCCGTTAACGGTTCTAATGGCACCTTCGCCCAGCGCGCCCGGGTTAGGCGGCGTTACAAGGATGTCTCTCGTTTCGCGCGTAAAATAGTCGAATGAACCGGTAAGCCGCTGGTCGAGAAAGCCGAAATCAACACCGGCGTTCACTTCAGTGGTAGACTCCCAACGCAGGTCGGGGTTGCCGCTGCGCACGGCTACATATCCCGAAGGCAGGTTGCCTGTATTAATACCGCTAAGGTCATAGGCCGAACCGGTAGCACGGTTGTTGGTGGCCACTGTACCGTAATTGGTGAGGAACTGCTGGAAGCGGGAATAGTCGCCGATTTCCTGGTTACCCACTTTACCCGTACCGGCTCTCAGCTTGAAGTTGGACACAAAGGGCAGTGCATTGGCGAAAAAGTTTTCGCGGCTCAGCACCCAACCCACCGACACGGCGGGGAAAAGACCAAACTGGTTATTGGAACCGAACCTGGAAGAGCCGTCGTAGCGCAGGGTACCCGACAACAGGTATTTGTCGTCGAAAGAATAGTTCAGCTTGCCGAAATAAGAGAGCAACTGGTTGCCGGTGAAAAAGCCTTTGTTGGTGGCCACGCCGGTGCCGGCGCTGAACTGGAAGTAATCTTCGTCCTGGATGGAAAATCCGCGCTTAACAGCCTGCTCCACCTGCGTGGTGTTCTTGATGGCTTCCATACCTGCCAGCACGTTGAACCTGGATTTATCGAATGTTACCGTATAATTCACGGTATTCGACCAGGTCCAGTTGAAGCGGTAGCGTTGAGCCACCGACAGATCATTGACTGTACGGGCAATGAACCCGTGCTGGAACGTGCGCTGTATACGCTTGTCATAGTTCTCGGTATAATCAAGGCCCAGGCTGGAACGGAATACCAGGTTTTTGATCGGCGTAAAGTCGATATAGATATTGCCGAATGCCTGCAGGTCGTTGAACTGGTCGTCTTTGGTCAGGTCGGCCAGGAATACGGGGTTCATACGGTCTGTAAAGCCGGCCCCGATCGGACCTGCAAAAGTGCCGTCGAGTTTGCGAACGGGGAGGATGGGCAGGATGGTCCTGGTCAGCGCCATCGGTGTACTTGTACCGAGGTCACCAGCCCTTGCCGTACCATCCGCATTCCAGTCGGCCGTGCCGCCCTGGTCATTGCCCATCGGCCGTTCGCGTGCCTTCAACAGCTGAAAGTTTTCACCAATCTTCACCTTGTTCTTGAACAGGTTGAAAGAATTATTGATACGGGCCGTGAACCGCTTGTAATCGTTGTTGATAACAAGGCCCGAGTTGGTGTAATAGCCGAAACTGATCAGCGAAGAGCTGTTGGCGCCCCCTGCTGTCAGCGTTACGTTGGTCTGGTTGATGAACGCTGTTTTGAACACTTCCTTCTGCCAGTCGGTATTGGCCGAAGGGATGTTCTGGTCGCCGTTGATGAATTGCACGGGGATCACCTTGTCGAGCACGCGCACCCCGTTATCGGTATGCTCTTCAAAGCTGTACAGGGCGCTGTGTGCAGTGGTGGGTGTGTTGCCGTTTACCGAAGCCTGCCACAACACCGAGCCGAACTGCTGGGTGTTCATCATATCCATTTGCCGGTTATATTTCGATATACCGAAGCTTTGGTTTACCGTAACGCTCACCTTGTTCTTCCCCTGGCGGGTCGTAACGATGATCACGCCATTGGAAGCGCGCGATCCGTATATGGAAGAAGCCGATGCATCTTTCAATACCTGCACCGATTCAATGGTGTTGGGATCCATGAACTGGAACGTGTTGGGATCGGTAGTGGGAACACCATCGATGATATACAGCGGGTTTGTATTTCCCAATGTATTCATACCGCGGATAATGGTAGACCGGGCTGCGCCGCTGGGCGAACCGTCGGAGGTGATGTACAGGCCGGGCACCCTTCCCTGTATGTTCTGCAGGGCGCTGCCCGACGAGATGTCTTTCGCAGCGGTCATGTTCACCACGGCTACTGATCCCGTAAGATCAGATTTGCGCTGCGTCTGGTAACCTGTTACCACTACCTGGTTGAGGTCGGTAGCATCGTCGGCCAGTGATACCGACATTCTTCCCGATGCCGGCACAACGGCCCTGGCGGTCTTCATGCCCACGAATGAAAAGGTCAGCGTTTCGCCGGTAGCGGCGTTAATGGAAAATACGCCCGAAGAATCTGTGGCGGCAATGTTGTTATTGGACCCTGTGATGGTGACACCGGGCAATGGCAATCCATCTGATTTGTTGGTCACAACGCCTGTAACTCTCTTTTGCTGGGCGAAGCAAAAAGCCGTTATCAACAGGCAAACAACAGTCATGATTTTTTTCATACTTCTATCGTTTTGGTTTTTTAGTGGGAAACAATCATTGTTTATGTTTGAGGGGAAGGTGACGTATAACGAGCGATAATATCCTGCACCTGATCGACCTTGTAAGAAGGGCAGCCGCCCGTTTGGGTAGCTACAAAAGCGCCCAGTCCGCACGCGAACTGCAGGGCCTGCTCCACCGGTTGCCGGTTTGACATACAGGTCAGGTAGCCGGCCACGAAGCTGTCTCCGCTGCCAATGGTATCAGCTACTTTCACCTGGTAGCCGGGATGGTAATAAAACATCCCGTTGTTGTTCACCACCGCGCCGGCGGCGCCCCGCGTAACGATGATGGTGGGCACCTGGAAGCGGTTCTGCAAAAAGCGGATCTTGTCTTCAACAGCTTTGAAATGCACATACCAGCCGGTAACAACGTCAAGCTCTTCATCGTTCATTTTGAGGATGTCTGCTTTGCTGAACAGGTATTCGAGGCGGCCGCGGTCTATGAAGGGCGCGCGCAGGTTTACATCAAACACGCGGGTAACCGGTATTTCGAGCAGGTTAAACAGCGTGTTGCGTGAAACCTTGCTGCGCGTTGCCAGGCTGCCGAAAATGAAATAACCGGCATTGCTGACCAGCGCCTCGTGCTGCGGCTTCAGCGTAATAAAATCCCAGGCTGCATTTTCTTTGATCTCGTAACGCATATCGCCCGCAGCATCGGGTGTTGCCAGCACAATACCGGTGGGATGCACATCGTCTGCCTGTACATTATCCAGGTGAAGGCCCTTTTGCAACAGGATAGTGCGCAGCTCCTGCCCGCGAGCATCGGTGCCCATCCGCGAAATGAGCGTGGCCGGCTGGCCGAGGGTAGTGAGGTGATAGGCCACATTCATCGGCGAGCCGCCCGCTTTCACTTCATGGGGCAGCACATCGAACAACACTTCACCAAAACAAACGCAATTAAAATGCATACAATAGGTTTAGTGAACAACAAGACTGGTTTCGAGCTCTTCGAGCGACCGGCCTTTTGTTTCAGGCATATACTTTATCACAAAGCCCAGTTGCAACACCATCATCGCGCAGAAAAAGAAGAAGATCGCCGACTCGCCGAGGGCTTCGCTCACTACCGGGAACACGAACGTGATAATGGTCGCCATTACCCAATGGGTAAGACTGCCCAGGGTTTGCCCTTTCGCCCTTACCGAATTGGGAAATATTTCGGAAATAAAAACCCATATACAGGCGCCCTGCGACATGGCAAAGAAGGCGATGTACGCCAGCAGCAGCACCACGATGGCAATGGGGTTATTGTCTGGCTGGCCGAAGAGCCAGGCTACCAGTCCCAACGCTACGATCAGGCCTATGGTGCCGGTAAGCATGAGTTTGCGCCGGCCGAACCGGTCGATCAGCCCCAATGCAAAAAAGGTGAACAGGAAATTGACCGTACCGATGGCTACGCTGCTTAACAGCGATGAACTGGTGCCCAGGCCGGAAGATTCAAAAATGCGCGGTGCATAATAGATGATGGCGTTGATGCCCGATACCTGGTTGAAGATGGCGAAAACAACGGCGAGGAATACCGGCAGCCGGTATTTGCCCGAAAACAGGCTTTCCTGCTTGCGGTGCTTGCTTTCTTCGTGCTGCCTGGTGATCACGGCGAGCTCGTCCTGGTATTTAGCAGGATCGATCAGTTGGAGCGTTTTCTTCGCGCTGTCGAGGTTTTTGTTGTTCATGATCAGCCAGCGCGGACTTTCAGGCACAAAACGCAGCATGATGAGGAACAGCAGGGAGGGTATGGCCATAATGCCCAGCATCAGCCGCCATGAATGGTCGCCGCCGGCCAGCCCGATCAGGTAGTTCGACAGGTAAGAGACCAAAATGCCCGATACCACGTTGAACTGGAACAGGGCCACCAGTTTGCCGCGGTTGCGGGCCGATGATATTTCAGATATATATACAGGCGCTGTTACCGAAGAAGCCCCCACGCCCAGGCCGCCGAGGAACCGGAATGCCAGGAATACCGCCCAGTTGGTGGCGAATGCGGTAAATACCGATGATACCAGGAACAGTACGGCAATGATCACCAGGGTTTTTTTGCGGCCCAGCCGGTCGGACGGCAGGCTGCCGAGTGCCGCCCCGATGACAGTGCCGATCAGGGCCACCGACATGGTAAGACCATGCTGAAAAGAAGTAAGCTGCCAATAAGATTGAATGGATTTTTCGGCGCCGGAGATCACGGCAGTATCAAAACCGAAAAGGAAGCCGCCCAGGGCCACGACAATGCTCCAGAATAGCAGTGTTTTTTTCATTATAACAGGCAATCGTTAAGGAATAAGAGAACGGTAATCAATTTAGAGCAGGAAACTGCCGAAGCCATTTGATTTTGTTACAAATGGTTTCATTTCAGATAAAATTTGATATACTATGTAAGTATATAAATGTCAAATGTTTAAATTGTTGTTATAACATCGTTCCGGGGTTCAGTCTTCAATTTTGTAACAAGTTCTTTTAAAATAATACCGGTTCATGGTTTCTGGGGGCTTTCAGGGCGTAAAAACCGGCTGATAAGGTGGGTAAAACCTGCGGCGATTTCATTTTTTTAGTTGCCCAGGTTCGGGTATAGTGATAATATTGCCGTTATTGTGCTTCCGCAGCCGGTTCCGGCAACAGCCAAATCTCATCCCTGAAAAGAAGGTACATACACACGAACAGCTTCATATTTCCTGTATGAGAGTGACAATGCATGGGGTTATTGGCCTGCTATTAATAGCTGCGGCGCTGGGCATGTCTGCCTGCCGCTCCGAGCGCAAGCCAGCTTATAAGATTGGTATTTCGCAATTGGGCGAGGCTGATGAGTGGCGGAAGGACCTGAAAGAAAACCTGTTTCGCGAACTGGTTTTCTACCCGGAAATCGAAGCCATTTACCGCCAGGCCGATTACAGCAGCACCCGCCAGGTGGCGCAGATCAGGGAGCTGATGGAGCAGCATATAGACCTGCTGATCGTTTCTCCTTTTGAAGCGGCGCCGCTGACACCGGTGGTGGAAGAAGCCTATAACAAAGGCATCAAGGTGGTGGTGGTAGACCGCAACATCCATTCGGAGCTGTATAATAGTTATATCGGCGCCGACAATTTCGAAGTGGGCCGTTTTGCCGGTGTGTACGCCGCCCGCTACCTGAACAACAATGGCAATATCGCAGAGATAACGGGCCTGCAAACCTCCACCCCCGCCAAGGAAAGGGAAAAGGGTTTTGAAGAGGCCCTGCGGAAATACCCCGGCGTAAAGATAAAAAACGTCGTAAACGGCGATTGGCTGGAAGAAAGCGTAGACGCGCAACTGCCGCCGCTGGTAGATTCGTTAAAAGACGTACAGTTGATCTTCGCACACAACGATGTCATGGCGCGGGCGGCGGCTCGCATTTGTAAAAATGCCGGCCTCGGGCATATTAAGATCATCGGTGTGGATGCCCTGCCGGGAACGGGGCTCGACCTCGTGGAGAACCGGACCCTGCTGGCCTCCGTGCTTTATCCCACAGGCGGCAGCGAAGCCATACGCATTGCCAGCAAGTTATTGCGAAACGAAAATGTGCCGCGCAAGAACATACTGGAAACCATCGTGGTAGACAGCACCAATGCGATCATGCTGCAGCAGCAGGCCAACAAGATCACCCAGCAGCAAAAAAACATTGTAAGACAGCAGCAACTGCTAAGCCAGCAAACCAAAACCTTTAAAACACAGCGCAACCTGATCGCCGTGCTGCTGAGCTCACTTACGCTGTCGCTCATGCTCGCGGGGTTGCTTGTTTATTCGCGCAGCAAAAACATCAAAGCCAACAAGCAACTGCAGTTGCAGAACGAGGAGATCTCGGCGCAAAGCCTTCAGATCATGCAAATGGCCGACCAGGCAAGAGAGGCGAACGAAGAGAAGCTGAATTTCTTCACCAATATTTCGCACGAGCTGAAAACTCCGCTTACACTGATCCTGGCGCCGGCCGAGGAAGCCCTGCAAAATACCAAGCTCTCGGCCGCCGTACGCAGCCAGCTCGGGCTGATCAGGAAAAACGCCACCCGCCTGTTGCTGCTGGTCAATCAGTTGATGGATTTCCGCAAGCTGGAGCTGAACAAAATGAAGCTGGAGCTGCAGGAAACCGATCTCGTCGCCTTTCTGCACGACATAGTGGCTGCTTTCGCCGGCTTCACCCGGAAGAACCACATCGACTGCCGCATCATTACCAAAGAGCCCAGCCTGCCGGTGTGGATCGATCCTGAAAAAATTGAAAAGGTCTTTTTCAACATCCTGTCAAACGCTTTCAAGTTTACCGGCGAAAACGGTTTCATACATATCATCATAGAGAAAGACCTGGCAAAGCAGGAAACGGTTATCAGGGTGCAGGATTCGGGAACCGGCATCGGGAAAGAAGAGCAGGGACATCTTTTCGAGATGTTCTACCAGGCGGGATACGACAGCAACAAAGGCTCCGGGCTGGGGCTCGCGCTCTCGAAAGAGCTGGTGGACCTGCACAAAGGGCGGATATCGGTGGAAAGCGAAATTGAAAAAGGCACCACCCTTACGGTATGCCTGAAGCTGGGAAATGCGCATTTCAGCGAAGAGCAACGCAATGGCGGCCGGAAAACCTACAACAGCCGGGTAAGCGCATGGATAGAAAACTATTACCTGCCCGACACCCAGGTGCTGCCGGCGCCTGCAGACAACCCGCCCGCCATCAACCAGGGAGATAAATGCACCGTCCTGATCGTGGAAGACCACAACGACCTGCGTTATTTCCTGTCGCAGCGCCTGTCGGCCGCCTACCATGTTGTAACTGCTGTCGACGGCGCCGAGGGCATACAAAAAACCTTCGACGAAACGCCCGATATCGTGATCAGCGATGTAATGATGCCGCGCAAAGACGGCATTGCGCTTACCAAGTCATTGAAAAACGATATCCGCACCCGGCACATACCCGTTATTTTGCTTACCGCCAAAACAACCGAAGAAAACAAACTGGAGGGCATGACCGCGCATGCAGACGCGTATATTACGAAACCATTCAATATCGATATACTGGAAGGCACCATTCACAGCCTGCTGGAAAACCGCAGCAAGCTGCGGGAGCATTATTCGGCTGAAATACCGGCGGGCATCCAGGGAACAGCCAATAAAAAATCCGACCGGTCTTTCCTTACGCACCTCAACTCCATTATCGAGCAGAACATTCCGAACGAAACATTCTCGGTGGAAGACATCTGCCTGGAAATGCATATCTCCCGTATTCAGTTGTACAGGAAAGTAAAGCAATTGCTGGACACCAGTGTGAACGACCACATACTTACCATGCGCATCCAGCGGGCCAAACACTACCTGCAGAACGAAGACCTGTCGATCGCCGAGATCGCCGGCAAAACAGGGTTTTCGACGGCCTCTTATTTTTCCACCGCTTTCAAGAAATTCGTGAATGAGAATCCCAAGCGCTACCGCGAAAAATTCAGGTAAAGCGGGCCGGTGCCGTCAATTCGCTTTTGACCGAACCAGTCCGCCTACACTCATGCCGGCATTTTTATAAGCCTCCGCGATCCGTTCGCCGGTATCGAAATCATTGCCCCAGAAACTGCCGCCCGGGCTTTTATCGACCGTGATCTTCGCAACCACCTTGCTTTTATCGGCCGTTTCCACCACCAGCACTTCCAGGTTCACTTCGGCATTCTTGTGCGCAATGCCTATGTTCATGCCAGGCTCTGTAAAGATGGTTCTCACTATCAGCGTGTATTTAGCCGATGCAATGGGGCCGGCGGTGATGCCTGAGAATTGGGTGAAGCTCTGGATGAAACGGGGCTCAAACCTGGTCTCCCGGTCATCAACCCAGGCCTTTTCCCAGGTATCGCCTTTACCCGCTTCCTTCTTGTTGTATTCGTCTTTTTTCTTTTTTACATACTCGGCCTCTGCCATCTTCCCGACTTTCATGTCGGCATAAACGAATTCGAGGTTGATCTCTTTCTGGCCGGCCAGGGCCTTCAAATCGCCTTCGGCCAGCCTGACGCGTTGCGCCATCAGCGGAACAGCGCAAATGCTCATGGTACCGGCAAGCAGAACGGTAAAAATACTTTTCATGTGGGGTTATTTGGTTTGCCTATTAAAGCTAGTCAATATATCATAACCAATGATGCCCTCTTTAGGGTATTGCAACAGGGAATAGCCCGCCCGTTCAGGTAACGATGTAGCTCAGCACCAGCGGGGCGAATATGCGGGCATGCAGGGCCAGCGGCAGGTCGCCCTCTTTCAGAAACCGGTAAGGCACAGCCATCCATTCGTTCGCGGCATATTTAACCTTACCGGAAAGCTGCATATGCTGTTTAAAATCGACCTGTCCGACGCCATGCCATTTGAAGATCGCTTCCTTGGAGCTCCATATCATCGTAGTGAGTTCTACCCGGATCTTATCGAACAACTGCCAGGGCGCAAGGAAACGCTTTTCTTCGTCGCACAGGAATTTATGCGCGATGCGTTCAATACGCGGGGTAACCAGCTCAATGTCGATGCCTACCCGCGATTCACTGCTGGCAATCGCTGCGGCATAATTGCCCGAATGGGAAATGGAGAAATGGTATTTCTCATCGGGCAAAAAAGGCTTCCTGGTATCGGCCACCTTTATCTCTTCGAGCGGGAAATCGGCAAACAATTCCCGCAATAAGAACCGCCCCGCGAGGTGCTGCAGGCGCTTGTACGGATGGGTAACATCCTGCTTCAACGGAACATGCTGCAAAAAAAACGATTCGGGTTCTTCGATGCGCCAGATGGCCAGTCGCGTATGCTGGTTGATATTATGTTGATAAAATAAGGCCACCGTTCGTTTTTTGCGGGTAACATTGCAGGTCGCAGTTACAACGCCTGTCAAATATAATCCAAGCGCCACATATGATACTCTCCGACAAAAGAATACTCGAAGAAATGGAAAGGGGCACGATCCGTATCCTGCCTTTTGAACCGGAAAACCTGGGCAGCAATTCGTACGATGTCAGGCTGGGCAAATGGCTGGCGACCTATAAAGACGCTACCCTCGATGCCAAAAAGCACAACGAAATCGACTACTTCGAAATTCCCGATGATGGCTATGTGTTGCATCCGCATATTTTCTACCTCGGCGTAACCCTTGAATACACCGAAACCCATGCGCATGTGCCTTTCCTGGAAGGCAAGTCATCTACCGGCCGGCTGGGCATCGATATACATGCTACCGCCGGTAAGGGGGATGTGGGGTTTTGCGGCAACTGGACCCTGGAGATATCGGTCAAACAGCCGGTGCGTATCTACCGGGGAATGCCCATCGGGCAGCTCATTTATTTCCCGGTAGAGGGTGAGATTCAAACCAAGTACAACCAGAAGAAGAACGCCAAATACAGCGGCCAGCCCGATAAGCCCGTAGAGAGCATGATGTGGAAGAACAGGTTCTGATTTTTTACTTTGAAAGCTTCTTCTCGAAAGCGATCACCAGCCCCACCACCTGGTTATAGCTCATCATACCCCTGGGCTGGTTGTTGGCGCGCAGGAACTGCGCATAGAGCCGGCGAACGACGGGCTCGAAATAGCCCTGGTGCCTGCGTACAAAAGTTTCCAGCGCTTTAAGGTCGGCCTTAACGGGCGCCGAAAGCCGGCCTGCCTGGTAGCGCGCGCGGGCCGAATCGCGCTGGTAAAGATCATGAATGGCGTAGAGATACAGGTCGAAGAAAGCAGAATAGCGAAAGGCGGGCGAATGCGACTGGCTGGCAGTAAGATAGCCGGCCATATTGGCTTCATTCTCTTTGGCATAGCCAAGCTGGTGGCCGATCTCATGGCAGGTGGTATTGGGCTGCTCAAACACCGGTACGGTGGTGTTCACCTGCGCTTCGCCGGTGAAAGGATTGTAATAACCGGTGAAACCTAAATAGTTGCCGAGATAGCTGTACAGCGAGGGTTTCACCGACCGGCCGCCGTATTTGAGGAACAGGGCATTCTCACGCGGCTCCTTATACGCATTGAATGCATTTCTGAACAGGGTTCTTTTGTGCTTCAGCGGATCGCGCTCAGCCACCGAGAGCGGCTGCAGGCTGTCGAGCCGCCGCACCAGGGTCGATACCAGCGCGTCAAGCTCTTCCGTACTATACGGTTCCACTTTCAGCCCCGCCTGGTGCGCAATGCCGAGGCGATTGTAATTCAACCCCCAGAAGAGATTGAAGACGATATATATCCACAGCCACACCTTCATAACGCGCAGGCCTGACCGAAGCAACCATTGGCTGTTCACCCGCCGCTGCCAGATTGCCCGGCCGCCCCGGTAAAGGGTGATCACCAGCCAGATGCCCGTTACGAGGTACAGCAGATCACCTACGCTGAAGGGGATCCAGCCGAAGATAAATCGCAGCACCCGTGAAATAACCGGGTACAATCCATTCGAATAATATTTTTCGACCGCCGCCGGGAATCCCGCGAATAGCCTGATCACCAGCGCCGCCAATAGCAGGAGCGACCAGCCTGCATACGATCTGTTCTGCTGTTTCCACATCGTTTGAAGGTAAAACACCAGGCAATAATAGAATGTTCAGGGCAATCGCCCAATAGCCGTATTTTGCAGGCAGAACAGTGACCATGAGTATTGAACAGAACCGCAACTCAGCCGCCATGAAGCTGGCCGTTCGTGAAATGACCTTGCGGCGGGAAACGATTGCCAAAGGCGGTGGCCCTAAAGCCGTCGCCAGGCAGCGGGAAAAGAACAAGCTGACCGCGCGCGAACGCATTCACCTGCTGGCAGACGAAAACAGCTTTTTTGAGATCGGCAGCTTTGCCGGGTTTGACATGTATGCCGAAGAAGGCGGCTGCCCTGCGGCAGGCACCGTGGCGGGACTGGCCCGTATTTCCGGGCGCTTGTGCGTAGTGCTGGCCAATGACCAGACCGTGAAAGCGGGCGCCTGGTTTCCCATCACCGGTAAAAAGAACCTGTGCCTGCAGGAGATCGCCATGGAAAATAACCTGCCCGTGGTGTACCTGGTCGACAGCGCGGGCGTATACCTGCCCCTGCAGGATGAGATATTCCCCGACAAAGAACATTTCGGTCGCATCTTCCGCAACAACGCCCGCATGAGCGCCCTGGGCATTACCCAGATCGCCGCCGTGATGGGCCCCTGTGTGGCTGGGGGCGCCTACCTGCCCATCATGAGCGACGAAACGCTGATGGTGGAGGGCAACGGCTCCATTTTCCTCGCGGGTCCCTATCTCGTGAAAGCCGCTATCGGCGAAGAAACAGATGCCGAGACCCTGGGCGGCGCCTTTACCCACAATGCCATCAGCGGCATTGCCGACTACCGGTTCGGCACCGAGCAGGAATGCCTCGCGTATATCCGCAGCCTCATCGGGCGACTGGGACATACACCCGCCGGCCTGTTCGACCGCATCGAAGCCAGGCCGCCACAACGCGCCGCCACCGATGTTTACGCAGTCTTTCCCGAAGGCAATACAAAACCTTATGATGTGCGCGACCTGATCGCCTGTATCACCGACGACTCGGCGCTGGATGAGTTCAAAGCCGATTACGGCAAAACCATCGTATGCGGTTATGCGCGTATCGACGGCTGGGCGGTGGGCATCGTCGCCAACCAGCGACTGGTGGTCAAAAACAAAAAGGGCGAGATGCAGCTCGGCGGCGTGATCTACAACGACAGTGCCGACAAAGCCGCCCGGTTCATTCTCAATTGCAACCAGAAAAAAATACCCTTGCTCTTCCTGCAAGATGTTACCGGCTTTATGGTGGGCAGCCGCAGCGAGCATGCCGGCATTATAAAAGACGGCGCCAAAATGGTGAATGCCGTGGCCAATTCGGTGGTACCCAAGATCACCATCATCACCGGTAATTCTTTCGGCGCCGGCAACTATGCCATGTGCGGCAAAGCCTATGACCCCCGCTTTATCTACGCCTGGCCCACGGCCCGCATTGCCGTGATGGGAGGAGACCAGGCGGCCAAGACACTGCTGCAGATACAGGTGGCGGCCATGAAAGCCCGCGGCCAGGAGGCCGACCCCGTGAAGGAGCAGGAGCTGCTGGCCAGCATCAAGAAGAAATACGAGCAGCAGGCAAGCCCCTATTACGCCGCCGCACGGTTATGGGTAGACGAAATCATCGACCCCGCCGATACCCGCCGGGTGATCAGCCAGAGCCTGGCAGCCGCCAGCCACCAGGCAGCCATAGCGCCCCTGCAAACCGGCGTTTTCCAGGTGTAACCAGAAAACCAACCCATGACAAAACCAGGTACGCTGATCATGTACACCGACGGATCGAGCCGCGGCAACCCCGGGCCGGGCGGCTATGGCGTAGTGCTGCATTGGAACGGTCGCGAAAAAGAGCTGTCGCAGGGCTATCGCAAAACCACCAACAACCGCATGGAGCTGATGGCAGTGATCGCGGGGCTCGAAGCGTTGAACAAACCGGGTTTAAAAATCGAGGTTTACAGCGATAGCCAGTATGTGGTGAAAGCAGTGGAAGAAGGCTGGCTGAAAAAATGGATAGCCACCAATTTTGCGGGCGGCAAAAAAAACAGCGACCTCTGGCGGCGCTTTCATGCCCTGGCCCAGCAGCATTTTATTCGCTTCCGCTGGGTGAAAGGACATGCCGATAACCCCTACAACAACCGGTGCGACAAACTGGCTACCAGCGCGGCCGACAGCAAACAGCTCCTGGTCGACGAAGGTTTCGAAAATTTGTAGGAAATTACCGGCATTCGTTTTGCTCTAAACTGCCGGTCTGCCATGTTACTGCAAAATACCAGGCGCTACCTGCTACAGCCATCGAGCCGAACCATCGGTTACCTGTTTGCCATCGGCAGCATATTGCTGGGCGTATGGGCGGCGGCGATTCCGCAAATCAAAGAACGGCTGGCGCTCAGCGATGCCAGCTTTGGGTTGTCGTTGTTGCTGGCTCCTGTCGGGTCATTAACCGGCGTAATGATGGCGCCAGCGGTGTTCAAACGCATCCGTGCGGGACACTGGCTCCTGTTCGGGCATACCGCTTATTGCCTGGTATTCGTAGCCCAGGTAATGGCGGTCAATGCGCTGATGCTATGGCTGGCGCTGTTTTTCAACGGGCTGATCGGCTTCCTGAACGGTGTATCCAACAATGCCATGGTAGACAGCATCGAACGGCGCGAACACCGCCGCATCATGAGCACCAGCCACGGCATGTACAGCCTCGGCGGCTTTGCCGGCGCAGCGCTTACCAGTGTTTTCTTCGCCCTCCATATTTCTTCTTACTGGCAAATAGGCCTGGTGGCTTTCCTGTTGCTGCTGGGACTTTTTTTGCAGCGCCGCGACCTGCTGCAGCACCAGGAACAGATAAAATCAGACGCCAGCTTCCGGCTGCCGTCAGGCAGCGTAATCGGGCTCGCCTTCATTTGTTTCGTATCGTTTATGGGAGAAGGATGTGTGGCCGACTGGAGCGCGCTTTACCTGCGGGGGTCGTTGCAGGGCACACGGCAAATAGCGGGGCTTGGTTTTGCGGGTTTCTCCATCGCGATGGCCATCGGCCGGCTCAACGGCGACCGATGGATACCCAGGGTAGGCAGTAAGCGGATGGTCATCACCGGCTGCCTCACCGCCGGCGCAGGCTTTCTGCTCGCCATTTCTTTCAACAATGTAATTACAGCCATCGCCGGGTTTACCCTGATCGGCGCCGGCTTTTGTTGTGTGGTGCCGATCCTGTTCAGCGCCGCTACCCGCGTACCGGGCGTAAGCCCCGTGAATGGGATTGCCGCCGTAGCGAGCGGCGGCCTACTCGGCTTTTTGGCCGGCCCCTCCATGATCGGCATGATTGCCGAAGAATACAATATAGCCACAGGCCTTTCGGTGGTGTTTGTGCTGGCTATTGCAGCAGCCATAGTTGCCTGGAAAAATGATTTCCTGATGAACAGGCATAGCCGTGCGCCCGAGGTCAATTACAACGACAACCACCTGTAGTGAAACCGCCCTGCATCATTATCAGGCATGCACCAGCGAAGCACGGCTGTTCCGAAGCAGGTAATAGCCGCCGAACAGCACTGCGCTGAAAACAACGGTAGATAAAATACTGCCTTGCAGAAAAGGGAGTCCGTCGGCATAGGTTTGCAGCAGCCCGGCGAAAGTCTTTGGCCTTTGCAAGCCTGCACCTTCCAGCCATACCACGCCGTTCGACACCACGAAATAAACCAGCGGCGCCGCCAGTGAAGCAATGCCCACCTGCAGCAGGTTGACTTTCTTTATCATGAACCCGATCAGGGTAATGCCGGCAAACAGCAGGTAGTTGGTGAGTTGCCCTTCGTAAAAGCCCTGGATGGTGCTGACGCCACCACGGTACAGCAGCTCGTACAGGCAGTCGCTCAGAAACATACTGAAAACCGGCAGGGCGAAAGCCCACTTGCGGTCTTTTATCACCGCACCACCGAACAGCGCCATGGCGATCTGCGGCGCAAAACCCCAGGGGCGGTTGGGAATGATCCGGTACAAAGCCGCCACCAGTATCAGTAATACCAGCGATATGAGCAGGGAGCGATTGTTTTTCATGTGCTTCAAGTTAGCGCAAAATTAGCAAAAATGCCGTTAACCGGCCATGGGGGGAACAGTGGCCCTGAAAACCAGGGCGCCTTCAGCCGATTGCAGTTGCAGGCGGGCGCCGGCCAGCATTACCAGGCTGTCGCCCCGGCTGCATTCGATGCCCGGCAGTTCATCTTCCTTTGCCACCAGGTCGCCCTGCAGCACAATAAGAATATCAGTGGTGGGCGATTCGATCCGGTAAACATCCTGCTTACCCAGTTGAATAGCGTGCAGCTCAAAATCGGGCGCGGGCGTTTCGTAGGCCGACTCATGGCTGTTGAGCGTTTTCGGCGTCAGCGGCGCCGGTACAACCGGTTCAAACCGCACATGCTTCATCAATTCGGGCACGTCGATGTGCTTGGGGGTGAGTCCGCCGCGCAGCACATTGTCTGAATTGGCCATCAGCTCCACGTTCTGCCCTTCGAGGTAAGCGTGTAATATGCCGGCATCCTGGAATATCCCCTCTCCTTTTTTCAGGTGTACCAGGTTCAGCAGGTACACGGAAAAAATACCCCGGTCAATGGTGCTGCCCTGGTTAAAGGTGAGCGCGGCACGTGCTGCCCAGAAATTGGGATTGTTTTTCGGTAAAACACCCGCCTGGTAAAGCGGTATGATACGATCCAGCAAAGGCTGCAAGTGCTCGTTGACCATTGCCTGCGACATCTCCATAACGGTGGCGTATAAGCGCTGGTAACCGCCTTCGCCGAACACAGGCAGCAGGAAATTCAATTCCGGTTCGGCCTGCAGCACCTGTTTCAGCGAAGCTGCCGGGCGGAACCCGTGCAGCAGGTAGAAGTCGCCCAGCGCCGCCATCACTTCGGGCTTATGGTTGTCGTCTTTGTAATTGCGATGGGAGGCAGACAAGGGAATGCCCGCGGCATTTTCTGCAGCAAACCCCTTCACGGCTTCGGGCCGGGTCGGATGCAATTGTATGCTCAGCAAATCTTTTACGTCGAGTATCTTCAGCAGATATGGCAGTCGGCCGAACCGCGCAGCTACCGCCGCTCCCAGCAGCGCCGGGTTATCGGTCAGCAGGCGGTGTAAATCGCTGCCGCCGGCGATCACGGCCGGCGCCTGTGCATGGGCGCCGAGCCAGTACTCGGCAAAAGGCTGCTGGCGGGCGTTTTCTTTCGATAACAAGGCAGGCAAATAGGTGAAACCACCCCATTGATAGTGCTGCACCTTTCCTTCAAGAGCAAATACTTTATTTTGTTCCATCGTCCGTAAAATTAGGGCAAAGGCAGCACATGGATAAGAGAGCATTGGGATCACAGGGAGAACTGCTGGCGGTAAAATGGCTGGAGGCGAACCGGTTCACCATCGTGGCGCAGAACTGGAAAGCCGGCAGGAAAGAAATAGACATCATCGCCTGCAAAAAGAATTGCCTGCACTTTATCGAGGTGAAGACGCGCAGCGGCAATGCCTTCGGTTACGGCGAAGAGCAGGTCGGCCACCGTAAAATGAAGCATATCCGCGAAGCGGCGCAGGCTTATCTCGACGGCCATCCGCAATGGCAGCGCATCCAGTTCGATGTCATTGCGATCGAATACCGGAACGAAGATGAGCAACTGGTTTATTTCGAAGACTTATCGTAAGCGCCTTCCACCCGGGCTTTGAGCTTTTCGACCATTTTATAGGTGGCAGGGCAATATTCTATATTCTGTTTGTGCACATGCACATAGTCGACCATCTTCTTTTTCGCCAGGTGCGGGAAACCGGCGCAATCGACCGGCCGCACCTCGTAGATCGAGCACATATTGGTTTTCAGATCGAGGAACTGGCAGGGCTGCTTCACATTCATCCAGTCTTTATCGGCCTTGTCGTAGAACAGCCATTTTTCACGGAAGGCTTCTTCGGTCATATCCAGGTGTGCAGCAATGCGCGTTACATCTTTTTTTGTGAAAGTGGGCGACATGCGTTTGCAGCAATTGGCGCAGGTAAGACAATCCACTTCCTGCCATACTTCGGCATCGATAACGGGCGTCATTTTATCGAGGCCGCGCGGGGGATTTTTTTCCACCTTGGTCAGGAACCGGCGTAACCGGCGCTTGTTGTCTGCTACCTGCTTTTTGAACCGCCGGAGATTCACGGCACGGGGGTTGGTGGTTTCGCTCATGCTTGCCTCGAAAATTTATAAGGCGCAATATAAGCGTTCCAATGTTTAAATTGCCTGTCATCCATCCCGGAAGCATAAAATGTGGCTGCACTATAAAAAGGGATATAAAGCATGGCTGCGGCTGGAGAAGTCGCTCGCCGACCATTCGGTGGAAGCCTACCTGCATGACATCGACAAGCTGACCCAGTACCTGGAATTACAGGGAAAACAGGCGGCGCCGGGTGATCTGACACTGGAAGACCTGCAGGCTTTTATCCGCTGGATCGCCGAGCTGGGCATGTCTCTCCGCTCGCAGGCGCGTATATTGTCGGGCATTCGCAGCTTTTACCGTTACTGCACCATTGAGCAGGTCGTGAAAGAAGACCCCTCGGTATTGCTGGAAGCACCAAAGCTGCGGCGGGTGCTGCCCGACACGCTCAGTTTCGCCGAAATAGAGCAGATCATCGCCGCCATAGACCGCAGCAAACCCGAGGGCGAACGCAATAAAGCCATGCTGGAAGTTATGTATAGCTGCGGACTGCGCGTTAGCGAGGTGGTGGGATTACAGATATCGAATCTTTACCTCGAAAGCGGATTTATACGGGTAACAGGCAAAGGCAGTAAGGAACGCCTTGTTCCCATAGGTGATATCGCAGCCCGCCAAGTGAGCCTTTATTTGGAGCAGGTCAGGAGCAAGCAGCCGGTGAAGCCAGGTCATGAAGACATTGTTTTCCTCAATCGCCGCGGCGCCGCACTGACCCGGGTAATGGTTTTTCTGCTGATCAAGGCGCTCTGCGCGAAAGCAGGCATCGGCAAAGCGGTGAGCCCGCACACTTTCAGGCATTCGTTCGCCACACACCTTGTCGAAAACGGCGCCGACCTGCGGGCAGTGCAGGAGATGCTGGGACATGAAAGCATTACCACTACCGAGATCTATACCCACCTCGACCGGGAATTCCTGCGAAAAACACTGCATCATTTCCACCCTGCTTTTAAGTAGCTTTAACCAACCAACAACAACGAAGGCATGGCTGCCAAAAAGAACCTCACTGATCTTCAGCAGCAGGAAATCATGACCATCCTGCAACAGCGCTTTGAAAAAAACAAACAACGGCATAAAGGCATCGAGTGGACTTCCGTGCAGAAAAAGCTGGCAGCCGATGCAGACAAATGCTGGTCGCTCCATGAAATGGAAAGCACCGGCGGTGAGCCCGATGTCATCGGGTTCGACGAAAAGAACAGGCAGTTTATCTTTTTCGATTGTTCGCCCGAAACGCCGAAAAACCGTCGCAGTATTTGTTACGACCGCGCAGCGCTAAACGCGCGGAAAGAGCACAAACCCGCCAACGATGTTAAGACGATGGCTGCCGAGATGGGTATCGAGCTATTGACCGAAGAACAATACCGGTTCCTGCAATCGTTAGGCGCCTTCGATACCAAAACCTCCAGTTGGATAGAAACACCCGCCCCTATTCGTAAACTGGGTGGCGCCTTGTTCTGCGACCGGCGGTATGATACGGTTTTCACCTATCACAATGGCGCCGACTCTTATTATGCGGCCCGCGGTTTCAGGGGTTGCCTGAGCGTATAAAATTTCCCGGCGGCCGGGCGGTCGCCGGGAAAGCGCATCATCAGTCTTTCGCCATATCGGCCAGCCGTTCCGACTTCTTTACCAGCTCAATAAATTCTTTCCGGTAACCTTCTTTGTCATTGCCGATGGCATTACCGGCAATGGACAGCACCTGGCGATAGCTGGCGTTTTGCACAAAAGCCGAATGGTTCAGCAGCATGCCCCAGGCCGCCACGGCGCTCGCAAAACGTGCGTTTTCATCTGCTTCGTTAAACCGTTTATAGTCGCCGGTGGAAAGCGTAGTGGAGAGCAAACTGCTTTTCTCGCCATCGGGCTGCTTGTACCGCAGCTTGATCGTCATTACTTCTTTGCTGTTCGTGGCGGCGCCGGCCGGACGGCTGTATTTCAGCTCATCTACTTTTTCTGCAAACGGGTTTTCAACACCCACCGGAATGATTTCATAGAGGGCGGTCACCGTGTGCCCGCTGCCCATATCGCCCGCATCTTTCTGGTCGTTGTTGAAATCTTCCTTGGCCAGCAGACGGCTTTCATAACCGATCAGGCGATAGGCCTGCACCTGCGCGGGATTGAATTCAATCTGCAGCTTTACATCTTTGGCAATGGTGAAAAGCGTACCCCCGAATTCATTCACCAGCACCTTGCGGGCTTCGCCGATACCGTCGATATAGGCATGGTTGCCGTTTCCCTTCTCCGCCAACACCTGCATTTTGGCATCCTGGTAATTGCCCATGCCGTATCCCAGCACGGTCAGGAATACACCTGATGCTCTTTCTTTTTCAATCAGCTTTTCCATGGCGGCATCACTGCTTTCCCCCACGTTGAAATCACCATCGGTGCAGAGTATAACGCGGTTGTTGCCGTTCTGGCGAAAGTTCTCACGGGCGAGTTTATACGCAAGACTGATCCCTGCACCACCGGCGGTGGAACCACCCGCTTCCAGTTGGTCGATGGCATGCACGATACGCGCTTTCTGTGCGCCGGAAGTGGGCGGCAGCACCATGCCGGCACTGCCTGCATAGGTTACCAGCGTTACCCGATCCTGCTCCCGCAACTGGTCGGTAAGCAGCTTCAGCGATGACTTCACCAGCGGCAGCTTGTTCTCTTCCATCATAGAGCCCGATACATCGATCAGGAATACCAGGTTCGCGGGCGGCAGGTTATCAACCGGTATTCTTTTACCCTGCAGTCCGATTGATACCAACTGGTGCTGCTTGTTCCAGGGACATTCGAACAGGTTGGTATGCACGGCAAAAGGATGTTCATCCGCCGGCCCCTCATAGCGGTAGCTGAAATAATTGATCAGCTCTTCCGACCTTACCACACCCGCCGGGGGCAGTTGCCCGCTGTTGAGAAAGCGACGGAGGTTGCCGTAAGAAGCGGCGTCAACATCGATGGAGAACGTCGAAAGCGGGTTACCGGCTGCTTCCATGAACCTGTTTTCCGAGAAAGCGGCATATCCTTCGGTATTGAAATCAGCGGATTTGTCGCGGCGCCTTTGCTCCTGCTGATGGTAAAGTTCTGCATAGTGGGGCGCGGGCTGACCCGGCAGCGCCCGTTTTGCGGCGCTTGTTATTTGCACCCCCGCGGCCCGCCCCGAAAGGGAATTTGCGATATCTGCCTCACGGGCGACGCCATAACCTGTCACTACTACTTCCTCCAGTTCATCGGCTGCCAGGGCCTCCAGCAGCACTTCCAGCGGCTTATTGCCGGCAGCTATTTTGCTTTTCGTTTTATAACCTGCCAGGCTCACCTGCAGCTTCGGCCTTGCGCCTTTTACCCGGATACTGAAATAACCGGCCGTATCCGACGTGGCTGCATTGCGGGTACCCATCTCCGTTATGACCGCTCCGGCCAGCGGCTGCAGGCTGGCCTTGTCTTTAACAAATCCTTCGATGATCTGCTCCGGGCGGGGATGCGTACCGGCCAGGCCGGCGAACGCGGCGGCAAGCGCCAGGCATATAGCTATTTTTTTGCTGGTTTGCATAACTGAGTTTTGCTGGTAGATGCCTGCGCGAACAGCATTACACAAGCTGTTGAAGATTTTTTTGCCGCGTAGGGATTGTATCTTTCCTGTCAAATGGCCTTTCTTCGTTCCATACCAGCCGGCGACGCCAGCGACGAATCACTCGCCGGGGCATATCATGCCTCGGGCGATCTGAAACTCCTGGGACAGTTGTATGCCCGGTATATGGACCTGGTTTTCGGCGTGTGCATGAAATATCTCGAGAACAGCGAAGAGGCCCGCGACGCCGTGATGCAGGTATTCGAGCAACTGGTGGTGAAACTGCGGCAGCACGAGGTTGTCCATTTCAAAAGCTGGCTGTACACGCTGGCGAAGAACCACTGTCTTATGCAATTGCGCAGCCGGAAAAAAGGAAAAACAGTGGCCTTGCCCGATACCCTTATGCAATCGGAAGAAACGGCGCATCTGAATGGCAGGCAGCAACGGGAAAAAAACCTGCTGGTACTGGAAAAATGCATAGACGGTCTGCAGGACGAACAAAAGCAGGCGGTCAGTCTGTTCTATCTCCGGGAGAAAAGCTATCACGAAATTGCGGCTGAAACCGGGATAGAATGGAACAGGGTGCGCAGCCTGATCCAGAATGGCAGGAGGAACCTGAAAATCTGTATGGAAAAAAACAGCGATGGCGATGACGAATGACCATAAAGCCTATACGGCCGCCGATATCGAAGCATACTGGCAGGGCCGCCTCGACGCCCGCGCCATGCATGCGCTCGAAAAAGCGGCGCTGGACGACCCTTTCCTGGCCGATGCCATGGAAGGTTACCGGCTGCAATGGGAATCGGAAAAACAACCGGCCACTGCCCACCTCGGCGAGCTGAAGGCAAGGCTCGAAAAACGCATCGCCGCTCCCGCACGCAAATACATGGCATGGTGGAAACCGGCTATTGCAGCAAGCCTGTTGTTAACCGCCGGTACCCTTGCCTGGCTGCGCTGGCAGGCCGCGCAGAAGCCCGACCTTTCGTCGGCCGAAATAGCCCTTGCCCCGGCTGCAAAAGACACGGCTGCTATTATCAACGTACCGGGACTGGCGGACAGCCTGCAGCTTGCCGCGCCGTCAATAGCGCTTGGTGAGAAGAAACCTGCCGCCGCCCAAGACCGCCTGCATGAACCGGAACCTGCCGGAGCCGGCTTTGCCCCACCGGCCGCCCCGTCGGGCGCTGCGGCCGCTCCCCCGGCCGCTCCCAAAACAAGCGACGTTTCGGCAATGGCCGAAGACATAAACAGTGCCGTCGCAAAAGAAACAGAAGAGCAGCGCATTGATGCAGACAAAGCAGCAGTATATCGCAACAGCAGCCGTGCGCCTGGCAGAGCGGCCACCAACACTGTGCGCGGCGTGGTGCGCGACGAAAATGCCGCGCCGGTTCCGGGGGTGGAGATGCAATTGCGCAACCAGGCGTCGGGGCTAAAAGTATCAGCCATCACCAATGATAAAGGGGAATACCAGATCAACTACCCGGTCCAGCCCGACACAACCGAATTGGAGGCAACGGCGCCAGGTTATGCGCCGTTGGCAAAAAAGCTGCCCGGCCCCGACAACAACGCCATTATTAATTTTAATTTAATGCCCGGTACAAATGCCCCGGATGAAGTAGTGGTGGTCGGCTATGGGAGGGAAAAGAAAAAAGCCACAGCGGCTCCGGTGAACGGGTGGAGCAGCTTTCATCAATACCTCAGCGATTCAGCCCATGTACCGGCTTCACTCCGCACGCTTCATGGAGCGGTGGAGCTGGAATTCAATATCAACAGCAAGGGCGAGATGAGCGATTTCAGCATTGAGCGCAGCCTTCATCCCACCCTCGATGCCGAAGCGATCCGTCTTATCAAAGACGGCCCCGCCTGGGAGAACAGAAAGCGCAAAAGAATCCGCATACGTACGTCGGTTCAATTCTAAACGGTTATTTTTGGCACAAATAGCCAAATATGAAAAAGACATTTCTGGTTGCCTGCTTGTTAGCC
>JBDHYM010000022.1:0-25301 GCA_039811405.1 Flavihumibacter sp.
ATCAAGGGGGTAACCGAAGACCTTACCGATATCATCCTCAACCTGAAGCAGGTTCGCTTCAAGAAAGTGGTTGATACCGAGGTTTCGAATGAAAAGATCGTTCTGCACGTAAAAGGCAAGAGCGAATTCACTGCCGGCATGATCCAGGAGGGCACCCAGAGCTTCCAGATCATGAACCCCGACCAGTTGATCTGCACCATGGATCCTTCTGCCAAGCTGGAGATCGAACTGACCATCGGTAAAGGCCGTGGTTATGTACCTGCCGAAGAGAACAAACAGAAAGATGCGCCGCTGGGCTTTATTCCCATCGACTCTATCTATACGCCGATCAAAAACGTTAAGTACAGCGTGGAGAACACCCGCGTTGAGCAACGTACCGACTTTGAAAAACTGGTGATGGAAGTGGCTACCGACGGTACCATTCATCCCGAAGAAGCGGTGAAGCAGGCTTCACGCATCCTGATCCAGCACCTGATGATCATCACCGACGAAAACATCACTTTCGATAACAAGGAAGAGAAAAAAGAAGACCTGGTGGATGAGCAGACCCTGCAATTGCGCAAGGTGCTGAAAACCCCGCTGGAAGACCTCGACCTGAGCGTTCGCGCCTTCAACTGCCTGAAAGCAGCCAAGATCAATTCGCTGAGCGAGCTGGTACAGTACGAGCAGGAAGACCTGATGAAGTTCCGCAACTTCGGCCAGAAGTCGCTCGCCGAGATCGAGCAGGTGCTGCACGAGCGTGGTCTCAGCTTCGGCATGGACCTCGCCAAGCTGGGCATCGATAAAGAAGACTAATAAAGCAGGGGCAGCTTTGCCCTTGCTTTTGATTTTTAAATTTTTAATGTAAGTCGCAATTCCTGACACGGTGCGACTGGTAAAAACAAATCGTCATGCGTCACGGAGACAAAATCAACAACCTCGGCCGTAAGAAGGCACACCGCGAAGCCCTTCTCGCCAACCTGGCTATCAGCCTGATCGAACACAAGCGTATCGTTACTACCCTTGCCAAGGCGAAAGCCCTGCGGGTGTATGTAGAACCGCTGGTAACCAAGGCGAAGACCAACGACACCCACAACCGTCGGGTGGTGTTCAGCTACCTGCAGAACAAGGAAGCCGTTAACGAGCTGTTCGGCGCCGTCGCCGACAAGGTAGCCGGCCGCCCCGGTGGCTATACCCGCATCATCAAGCTGGGTATTCGCCCGGGTGACAATGCCGAGCAGGCCCTGATCGAGCTGGTTGACTTCAATGAAGTATATGGTAAGGAAGCGGTTGCCAAAGCGGAACCCGCCAAACGCACCCGTCGTAGCGGATCCAGTAAAAAAGCCGCTGCTGCCGAAGCACCTGCTGAAAAGACCGAAGAAAAAGCAGCCGAATAAGACCAGTGAATAATGATTTCCACATAAAAGCAGAATGGGTTTCCATTCTGCTTTTTTTTGTGATATTTGCGAAAATTTTCCCTCCTATCCATGCCTAATACAACTCCCCGCCAGGCCATACTCGTAATCGCAGATGGCTCGGTTCATTATGGCCAGGCATTTGGCACCATTGGTACCACTACCGGCGAACTCTGTTTTAATACCGGCATGACCGGTTACCAGGAAGTATTCACCGACCCCAGCTACTACGGGCAGATCATTATCATGAACAGCGTGCACATCGGCAACTACGGTGTGAAAAACGAAGACGTGGAATCGGGCTCGGTGAAAGTGCGCGGTGTCATTGCCCGCAACCTGGAAGAGCAGTTCAGCCGCCGGCTGGCCGGCGGGTCACTTGACGAATACCTGAAAGCAAATAATATCGTTGCCATTGAAGGGGTCGATACCCGCGCCCTGACTACCCTGGTGCGCACCAAGGGGGCGATGAACTGTATCATATCGTCGGAGATCAGCGATGTGAATGAACTGAAGCGCTTGCTGGCCGAAACTCCGTCGATGGACGGACTGGAGCTGGCCAGCCAGGTAAGCACCGAAGAAACCTATGAGCGGGGTGATCCTGCGAGCGAAATCCGTATTGCCGTGATGGACTATGGGGTGAAGGAACACATTCTCCAGTGCATGGTTGACCGCGGCGCCTTTGTTCGCGTGCATCCGGCGAAAACACCGGTGGACCAGATCAAAGCGTTCGGTGCCGACGGTTATTTTTTCTCCAACGGTCCCGGCGATCCCGCCGCCATGCCTTATGCCGTGGAAACGGTGAAAGCGCTGGTAACGGAGAACAAGCCGGTGTTCGGTATTTGCCTGGGCCACCAGTTGCTGGCCCTGGCGCACGGCATCCCGACCTTTAAAATGCACCACGGGCATCGCGGGCTCAACCACCCGGTCAAGAACCTGGTAACCGGCAAGTGCGAGATTACTACCCAGAACCACGGCTTTGGGGTAGATCCCGAAGCCGTGCGGAAAGCCGATCACATCGAGATCACCCACCAGAACCTGAACGACGATTCGATTGAAGGCATCCGGATCAAAGGCAAGCCGGCTTTTTCCGTGCAATACCACCCCGAGAGCACGCCGGGTCCGCACGACAGCCGCTACCTGTTCGACGACTTTCTGCAAATGATCCGGGAAAACAAGTCCTGATTCCACCCGTCGGGTGCCACCCGACGGGTAAATAAACTGCCATGAAAAAGATTGCCATTATCAACGGCCCCAATCTCAACCTGCTCGGCAGGCGCGAGCCGGGCGTATATGGATCGACCGACTTTGAAACCTATTTCGAGTCGTTGAAAGCCCTCTTTCCCCAGCTTGCGCTCAGCTATTTTCAGAGCAATATAGAGGGCGAGCTGGTTACGGCCATACAGCAGGCGGGCTTCGACAGCGATGGCATTGTGCTGAACCCCGCGGCGTACACCCATACCAGCGTAGCCATTGGCGACGCCATTGCGGCCATTACAGCGCCGGTGGTGGAGGTGCATATCAGCAATGTGCACGCAAGGGAATCCTTCCGCCAGCTTTCGCACGTATCGGCCAAAGCCGCAGGCACCATTACCGGCCTCGGCCTGCAGGGGTATGAACTGGCCATCAGGTACCTGCTGGCACGTTCATAAGCCGCTCCGGCCGGCCGGTGACTGAAATTTTTCTCTTCTCTGGCTATTTCCGGCATATTTGTGGTGGTTAAACCGGTGTCAATATGAAAACCATGCGCTGGATCATTGCTGTTTTTTGCCTGTTTGCCGGTACTGTATCGGCACAAACCCCGTCGTATATTATCGGTGTTAAGGGAGATACCCTCAACCGGGTCGATAAGGCCGGGAAAAAGCAGGGGAAATGGATCACCCGTTTTGAATCTGTTCGCGGAGAACCGGGTTATGAAGAAGAAGGTGAATACAAAGACGACCGGAAAGAAGGCGCCTGGCGTAAATACAACCTAATGGGCGACCTCTTCGCCATCGAGAACTATCGCTGGGGTTTCAAAGACGGAGAAAGCAAATACTTCAATATTTCGGGTAACCTTACCCGTGAAGAAAGCTGGCGGGCTTTCAATCCCGATAAGCTATACGATACCCTCGATGTGGAAAATCCGGACCATCCCGGCACCTACCAGGAAGTGGTGGTTAAAAACGAGGGTTCGTCTATAAAGCATGGCACCTGGCGGTATTACGACAGCGATGGCTTTATCACCAAAACAGAGTTCTGGCGATTGGGCCAGGCCGATAAGAGCCTCGACCCGCCGACGCTGGCAAAAGATACCCTCAGCCGTACCGCGAACCGCAAGGACGTCAAACCCAAAGAAGTGCTGGAGTTTGAGAAAAAAAATGCGGGCAAGAAAAAAGTGAAAGTGCGCGACGGTACCGTCAGTTATTAAGCGCATTGTTCCAGCCTCGTCTCAGAAAAAGCAACTGGTAAGGGAGGGCGTTTTGCCAGTAATGCCAGTCGTGCTTACCCGGCCGTTCCGTATAATCATGGACGATATTCGCTTCCACGAGTTGCCGGTGCGTTTCACGGTTGGCGCCGATCAGGTAATCGCCGGTGCCGCATTCCATCGACAGGGCCACGCTGTCTTTCGATAGCAGTTGTTTCCATTGAATGCTGCAGCAAGTGCTGTCGGCTCCGCTTCTTGCTTTGGTGCTGTACCTGGCCAGCTTATCCACGTTCATAGCCCCGCTCAGGCTGAAAGCCGCCGCAAAAAGAACGGGATGCCGGCTCGCAAAAAAGAAAGCGCCGAAACCGCCCATGCTGAGCCCGCCTATCGCGCGGTAACGGCGATCCGTATTAACCGTATAATGCGCTTCCACATATGGTATCAGTTCCTTTACCAGGTAAGATTCGAAATGGTAGCTGCTGTCGACCGGGTTGTCGAAATACAATGTCATCCTGCCGCCGTCGGGGCAAACGATTACGCAGCCGTATTGTTCGGCCAGCGCCGGCAGCTCGGGCACTTTGCTGATCCATTGCGCAAAATTGCCGCCAAAGCCATGCAGCAGGTAGAGAACGGGAAAACCGCCGGCAGGCGGTACGCTGGCCGGTCGTATCACGACGGCTTTCATTTCCTTTCTCATCGCTACGCTCATGAAACGGATGGTGTCGACCGGCGATACGCCCGCGGGCTTTGGCGGTTGTGCCTGCACGTGAGTAACTGCCAGCAGCAGCCACGCGAGCATTCCGTGAAAGAAGCCTTTCATAACAGCTAATGTACGATTCCGCCCCCGATCGTCGGCGGAGTTGTGTCAAATTGATACCTTAGTGCAAATCACCGATATGAATACAGACAGTATCCGGCGCCTTTTGTTGTGGCTGCTCTTGTACAGCGCAACCGGGTATGGCAGCGCTGTTGCGCAGAAAGCAAATACAGGTCGGGGCGAAGGTCGCCCTAATATCGTACTGATAAATATGGATGATATGGGTTATGGCGACCCGGTATGCTATGGCGGCGGACCTTATCAGACGCCGCAGATCGATCTACTGGCGGCACATGGTATTCGCTTTACCAACTTCTATGCGGCGCAGCCGATCTGCACGGCTTCGCGAAGCGCCCTGATGACCGGTTGCTATCCTACCCGGATCGGTATTTCGGGGGCGATCGATCACACCACAAAATTTGCCCTCAACCCCGATGAAGAAACCATCGCCGAATTATTGAAGAAAGCCGGTTACCAGACTGGAATGGTGGGCAAGTGGCACCTGGGTCACAAGGAGCCCTTCCTGCCCCTGCAGAACGGGTTTGATGAGTTCCTGGGATTGCCATATTCCAACGATATGTGGGCCTATGACTACAACGGTGAGCGGTGGAAAGACAGCAGCTTCTGGCGCGCCCAATACCCGCCGCTGCCGTTGATCGACGGCAATAAGGCCATTAAGATCATCACCGGTTTTGGCGGGCAGGACAGCCTGACATCGCTCTATACCGAACGTGCCGTATCGTTTATCAAACGCAATCGCAAACAGCCTTTCTTTCTCTATTTCGCGCATTCGATGGTGCATGTTCCGCTGGGGGTGTCAGACCGGTTCAAAGGGAAAAGCGGGGTCGGCATGTTCGGCGATATGATGGAAGAGGTCGACTGGTCGGTTGGCGAAGTGATCCGTGCGCTCAAAGAAAATGGGGTATATGACAATACGATAGTGATCTTTACCAGCGACAATGGCCCCTGGCTGCTGTTCGGTAACCATGCCGGCAATACCGGCGGACTGCGGGAAGGCAAGGGTACGGCCTGGGACGGGGGCATGAAAGTGCCCTGCATCATCAGTTGGCCGGGCCATACCGCAGCGGCTACGGTGAACAACCACCTGCTGACCAATATGGACCTGCTCCCGACGCTGACCGGCCTTTGCCGCGCGCCTGCGCCGGTAAAGAAAATCGACGGCATTGATTTTTCACCGTTTTTGAACACGGCTGTTTCCCCGTCGCCGGCCGGCTACAATCCGCGTGAGGAACTGGCCTATTATGGTGGCAAGAATAACCTGAAAGCCATCCGGCGCGGTAACTGGAAGCTGGTGTTTGAAGCCGATTCGGAAACCTACGGGCCGCCCGCTACGATTGGCGGCAACCGGTATCCCGGTGAATATGCGGAGATCAGGGTGCCGATGGCCCTGTATAATCTTTCTATCGATCCCGGTGAAGACCGCGACGTGAAAGGGCAGTATCCGCAGATCGTGCGCGAGCTGAACCAGGCAGCCGATAAATACCGCCGGGCGTTGGGCGACGGACTGACGAATGTGAAGGGGGAGGAAGTGAGGGAAGCAGGCGTGGTGAAATAAATGTATGGTTTGAAGTTTGAGGTGGCTGCTGCGGGCAAGGTGGCGTGATTAATGGCTGGCCCGCAAAGAACTACCCGTCGGGAATTCCCGGCGGGTTTTTTTATGCGAAGGTGGATTTGGAGAAGTGGAAAGTGTTTTGTAAGTTTGATATCATTTTAATATCAAATTGAACTTTATGGAAAAAGTTGTCAAACCCGTCTCCGGATTCCTGGCGCTCCTGATCAGTCTTGTTCTGGTGCTGTTGTCGATCTACCTGATTGTTACCAACAGGGGGAATGCGCCGATGATCTTGCTGGGTGTACTCGGCCTGGTGGCTTCCATGTTTATATCGGCAGGGTTGATCGTAGTGCCGCCGAATCACAGCAGGGTACTTACTTTTTTCGGAAAGTATATCGGTACTGCCCGCGTAAACGGGTTGCTGTTCGTAAACCCGCTGTATGGCAAGCAGAAGATATCGCTGCGGTCGGAAAACCTGGAAAGCTCGAAGCTGAAAGTGAATGATAAAATGGGTAACCCCATAGAGCTGGCTGCGGTCATTGTATGGAAGGTGTCGGATACCTATAAAGCCGCTTTTGAAGTGGAGGACTATGATCAATACGTGAAGGTGCAGAGTGAAGCCGCCGTGCGCCACCTGGCTACCAGCTTTCCGTACGACCATATGGACGATGACCACACCGGCATCACGCTTCGCAGCGGGGGAGAAACGGTAAACGAATTGTTGGAAAAAGAGCTGAACGAGCGGCTCGCGCCGGCTGGTATCAGCATCGTGGAGGCAAGGATCAGCCACCTGGCCTATGCACCGGAAATAGCGGGCGCCATGTTGCAGCGGCAGCAGGCCACTGCCATCGTTGCGGCCCGTACCAAAATCGTGGAAGGCGCGGTGGGTATGGTGGAGCTGGCACTGGAGCAGCTGAGCAAAAAGGAAATCGTACAGCTCGATGAAGAGAAAAAAGCAGCCATGGTGAGCAACCTTATGGTCGTGCTCTGTGGTGAAAAAGCCGCTACGCCCATCCTTAATACCGGCACTCTTTATCAATAAGCAATCCGTATATTTTGAGTGAAAAAAAATCTTTTGTCCTGCGCCTCGATGCCGGTATGTACAAAATGCTGGAAAAATGGGCTGCCGATGAATTTCGCAGCGTAAACGGCCAGCTTGAGTGGATCATCCAGCAGCAGCTAAAAGAAACGGGCAGGTGGAAAGAACCGGGAAAGAAAAGCGAGCCGGCAAAAACGCCCCGGAAATAGTTGCATAAAAAATGCCCTGCAAGCAATTCGCTCGCAGGGCATTTGGGTGATCGGGGCAGCTTCCTTGTCTATGAAACTTTTCTTGTGCAGTTATGCTTTCACATACCTACTGAGGAATTTCAGCCAGCCTACATTTTTTACGAACCTGATCTGCGGATAGAAGGAGAGGCTTGCATCGTTGATATCGGTTAATATCTTCTCTATACCTTCGGCAGCACGCGGCGCTTTGATGGAGAGATCCGCGTTCAGGGTGTTCAGGATGGTGTCGCGTTTTACGAACCAAACCGACAGTCCGTGCGCCACGGGTTCTGCAGGTGGATTGCCGTCTACATCATCGTCGGCAAAATTGGCTTTGATCGCATCCAGTACTGCCATTCTCAGGTCGTCGATAGCGGCGTTCAGCGTTGCATCGGTGATGGCCGCTGTTGCGAGCTCGGTTTTGTAATGATCGAGCAGGTGAACGATATCGATGGTGGCTTCCACGGGTTTGATTTTATCGGGTGGGAATACCTCATGGGGAAATTGAAGACTTTGCTGCACGGCCTGGTACAGGCTGTCTGCGTAAGGCTTGAATTCCACATCGTTCTTGGCCATCAGGTAGTCGACCATGGTCTTGAATTTCCCTTCGGCGGTATTGATCGCTGCCAGGTCTGCCGCAGAGAAGGTTTGCTTCCTGTCGCCTCCGGGCGCGCCGCGGTAGAAATCTTCATAGGCTTTTACCATCAGTTGTGCAATAGCCGCTCCCGAAGAGGGTTTGGCGTTCACGATAGAGCTGATCATGGTATCATAAGGTTGCCCTGTTCCGGGCACCAGCTCCTGTGAAGCCACCAGGTAATGCGCGAACCTTTCCATTTCCGAGCACATTTCGATGGTTTGCAACAGGCATGCATCATAGTAGATCACATCTACCTTCTGGTCGAATTTGTTGAAGAGGAAACTTTGATCGATGATGTTTCGCAACTGGTTCAGCAGGATCGATTTTTCCTTGTTGTGCGCATCGGTATTGTCATCGGGCAGCAGCGGAAGATCGCGCAGGTTGAGCTCGGGATCGGTCTGCATGAACGAAGTTGTGCCGTGACCCCAGAAGCCGATCAGCTTGTACGGTGTTTTCAGGTAGGTAGCCAGGGCTTTGGCCAGGAAAACGGTCACAGCTTCCATGTCGTTGTCCTTGTTTACCGTCCACCGTTCCAGCAGGCTGATTTTGTTGTTATTGATCTCTACCACGTACAGGCCGGTATTGTCTTCGAGATCGAACAGCACGAGGCTGCTGAAGCTGTCGTTGGCAGCGCCGTTCTGCATTTCGAGCAGGTCGCTGAACACCAGGTTGCTGAGGTTGTTGTCGCCGGCGATATACACCATGTTGGCATACTGCGTATTGGCAACACCTACGCTGAATGGTTCTATATTACCAGGGTTCAGGTTGCCGGTCTGCGGACGAAAATCCGTTTTTGTTTTGGGCTTGGCCGATTTGATATAGTGGGCAAGCTCGGCGACGGTTTTAAGCGTTTGTGCATTGTCGTTAACCTTGTTTTCGGCAGTACCTGTGCCTGTGCCATCGCCATCACCTTTTACTTCGACGGTTTCAGATTGGCCGGAGGGTGATACGCTGGTGGCTTTTACGTCTTTACCGTCTTTGATGGCCTGGGTTGCGGCGTCCGTCAAGGTCGACTTGGGGGCGGCTTCTTTGGCTGCCTCAGCCTTTTTGGTCTCGCCGCCATCGATCATCTGTTGTATATGGTCCTTGGTCAGTTGCTGTGCTTCCGTTTTGCTGAGAGTACCGTTGTCGGCCGCATCGTTGATGGCGTTCTGGATCTTGTCGGCGTTGGCGGTATTGTGCGCCTGCATAGCCATGTCTTTTGCCATGCTGGCGAAGGACTTGGCATTTTCCTGGTTCGACAAATAGGTGGCCATCGCGTTTTTCTGGTTTTCGGTCAGGCCGGTGATGTCTTTGAAGATATCGCTTTTGCCGAGCAATTCATTCAATCCGGCCAGGCCTGCGCCCGGGTCAGGTTGCACCGGTGCATTCTGGATATTTACGATCGGTGTAGCAAAATCTTTGAAAGCCGCTTTCCAGTCGGTCACTTCGGGCGTAGGTACGGTAACCGATGAGATCGGCGTAGGTTCGTCGGTTTTGAACTGCTCCCAGTTTTGCGAGCTGTTGTCTTTCACTTTTTCGCACGAGTCGCAGGCGCCCATCACCGCTTCCGAATAAATGCCCCTGGTGGGTACGCTGATGCGATAGGGAGGTGCCGGCGTAAGCGGTTTGTAATGATCGAAGAGCGATTTTTTCACGAGCGTGTTATCGCCTCCTTCAACACCTTCCTGCACGATGATATACGAGCGATCGATGCGCACGCCGGCCGCTACGGGAAATACCATCGCGTTGCCGATGATGGCGATCAACTGGTTCTTCACCACTGAAGCCAGGCTGCGATGTACCGAAGGCTGGCCCAAGTCGTCGTACACCTGGATATGGAAGGCGTCGAGCAGCAGTTGCCGTTTGTCTTCACTGAGGCTGTACATCAGCACCTTGTTATAATGTTCGAGATTGCTGTTGAGGTGGTTGATGAGCTCGTTAACGATGAACTTGTCTTCTTTTCTCGGATCGCGCTTTTCGTCGCTGTTGAGGGGAATGAACAGGGTTGTGTCCTGGTCGAGGATATTGTCCTGCGGCTTGCCGCTGAACAAGACACCGTTGTAGTGAGCAGTGGAATAAGTGATCCGCAAGCTCTCTACATTGAATACGATGAAATCTTTTAGCGCCTTTGCATTGGCGCTGCTGCAGCTCATTTTGATGCTCAGCGGGAACTCGATTCGTTTCTTATTGGTAAACCCCTGGAAGGTAGCGGGCATCAGCCGGTCGCCGCCCTTATAGCGCGTTGCAGAGGTCAGGTCGATGCCCAGGTAGTCGATATTGACGCTCTGAACGATCTTTTCATAGATCACGGGCAGCATGTCGTTGTTGAAAATATCGTTCCATTCGGCGATCAGCCGGCCTTTGAAATAATAGTCGAGCATATCGTACACGGCAGTCGGACCCGTATAGTCGAGGATCTTTGCATAAGCTTCCCACTGCAGCTTGTCGTTCAACCCGTTCTCGAAAAAGTCAGCCCCTGAAATATTGATGGTAATGGGACCCAGGGTAAAGGAACTGGGCGTGAAATTCGTTACGCGGATACATTGTGCAGGTGGTACCTTTTCATAGTTGGCATCGAGCTCCATAAAGGCGTCGAATATCTTCGCCCGGGTCAGCACCTGTTCGGTAACGGTTTTGGTGCTGTTGCCGCCGTCGAAGAGCAGCGATAACCCGCCGGTCAACACCGCAGCTACCGTGCTGCGTACGGCGGTGCCGCGATCGAATTCTTCATGGGTTACTTCCTTGGTGATGACGGGTAATGACATGATCCGGTCGTACCGGGTCTTGGGCCGTGGTATGTTGATGCGGAAACTGCACTGTCCCTTTACGTCGAGGATGGGTTCGTCGCAATACCTGCCGGTGGGATAGTCTACATTGGCCCAATTGGTCAGCACCCTTTCATTGGCGTCGAATGCTTTCACGAGCGGGTTTACATTGTTCATGACCTGCAGCCAGGAGTTGGAAGGACGCGGCATCAGGCGGGCGGCCAGCACATCGCGCCACTTACGGATCTTATCTTGCGTGAAATGGGTCATGATCAACGGTACGAAAATGCATTCTTCCACCTGCGCCAATTCCTGGAATACCGCGAAATGCCGCAGCACTTCGAAGTAAAGCATGGTGAGCGAATGACAGTGGTTGTGGTTGGCCACTACTTCGGTGGTTACGGAATATTGCTGTCCTTCGCCGATGGTGTCGATCAGCGTGCCGTTGAGCTCGCGATAAGCCGATGCGCTTTGCATCACGGAATTGCGCAGAAATTCATTGAACGCCTGCGCAGTATTGCGGCTGCTGTTCTGGGAAGCCGATGAGTTGGACGTGGAATAGCCGCCAGAAACGCCCAGCACGGCACCCACCGGGCCGAGAATGGCGCCTACGCCGAGGCCGGCAGATACACCGCCTGTACTGGCGCGGCTGCTGCCTGCAATGGCTTCGCTGATGCTGCCGCTCAGGTCGCTGATGATGTTCCGGTCGCTTACGATCGAGGCATTGAGCCCTTCGCGTTGCACCAGTTGCTGGCTTTCGCTGGCCGTCAGGCTCCTGTTCCAGTCGTACACCACGATTTGCTTTTTCTGGCCCGGCGCCAGCGGCAGGGAGTACACGAGGTCGCCCAGCGAATACCCGTCGGCCTTCAGCACCGATTTATAATGCAGCAGGTGGCCGGTGGCGACACTCACTGCCTGGTACAGTACGGTATCGTTTTTGTTGTTGTCGGTGAAGTCGAACCATTGGATCGGGTTCTGGAAGCTCACTTCCTTGCGTGTAACCGGTGTGCCGTTGCCCAGCGTAAACACGACTTTCTGGAAATTGTCGGTGTCGGTTTCCGACTTTTTTTCCAGCACATAATTCACCACATCGGGGTCGGAGGTGCGCACAATGGCGTAATAATTCTGCTCGCTCAGGGTTCGATTGGGTGTGGTGAGGTTCACGCAGGCATTGCCACCAAGGTCTTGCGAGAACTTACCCGAGCTGATCAGGTCTTCCTGGCTGGGCAGGCGGGGCACGCTTTTATCGGGCTGGTGACAATCGCAGTCGGATTCGTCGTCGTCGTCACAATCCAGCCCCTTGAGCAGCAGGAAAAGAAAATCGGGCGAGATGGTTTGCCGGGCAGCTATATGCGCTTCGTCGCTCAATACAGGTACCGGAACCGGGTGAGCGGGATCGGCGGAAACGATGGCTCTTGCCTCTGCGAAAACACCCTGGGGATAAGCCAGCACAAAGTTGCCGGCATTGTCGGTGCTGCTTACGCCCACCACCCGCCAATCAGCGTCTTCCTGTGAGGCTTTGGCCTGCAGGATCACGGTGAGGTCTTTGGTGGGGCATTTTCCGGAATCGAAAAATACTTTTCCTTTGAGCGAAGCGCTGCCGTCGGGCAGCCCATTGCCGTCTTCTTCGCCGATCGATACCGGTTTGTACAGCGGTACCACAATGTTTGCCTCCACGATGCCGTCGGCGTCGGGTACCAGTGTTTCCCGGTAGAGAACTGCGCCGTCGTAAGTGGTGACGCTGACGCTGATATCGGCGGCTGTTTTTGCATCGAGCAATACTTTCTGCCGGCTGAAATCGAATGTTTCCGTTCTGCCCGGCAGGGGATCGCCCGATGTATTCGGCCAGGTGTATGCTTCCTGGAAATACTCTTCAGGAATATTACCGGCGCCCTGCCGGCGGTACGACAGCTTCAGGTCGTAATAGTTCAGGTCGCGAAAATAGACCGGCATGTTGCCGCTAAACCGCAGGCTGCCTTTTACAATCACTGGCTCGATGGCAGGCAGGTGGAAAGGGAAATCAAAGAGCAACTTGCTTTCCTGCTGCACGATGCTGCTGAAAACCGCGTAATCATTGTCGGTGAACATTTCCCGGTAACGCCCTGCCAGCTTTGATTGCAGCAGTTGAAAGTCGGGAATGGTGGCGGCAGGGATCGGTTGATCGGTAGGATCGAATACCTGCGAGCAGAACCAGATGAACAACGGCAGTTTGGCTGTTTCTTTTTTCAACAGGGCGGCGGCTTCACGGATGTTCAGCAGGAAAAGCCGGTTTCGGAGAAACTCGCGGCTGTCGTCTTCAGAAATGTCTTTGCTGCGGTCGTCCAGCGTTTCCATCGAGTCGAATACATCGTCTTTCAGCAACAGCAGGGGCAGGGCTTCGTGCTCCTGCAGCAACTGCGGGCCGCTTTTCCATTGCAGGGGAACGATGTAGTTCTCCAGCCCGAGCACATTGGCTTTGCGTGCATATGCATCGCGCTTGCCGATAAGGTAAAGGCCGTTGAGGTAATACTGGAGGAAGAGCATGGCGTTGTTGCCGGTAAGCTGCTGCTGCGTGACGGGGAAACGATAATCGGTCCGGTCGATCTCCTGGGGAAAAAGCAATTCGGTATTGCTGCTGTGGTCGCGTTGCGGCAGCTTCGTTTTTTCTGCTATCGTAAAACGATACTGCGGAAGGATCACCTGGATGCGGGCCCGGTACAGGTCGGGCAGGTTGGCTTTGATAAAGGCGGCATTGGTTCCTTCATAGCCAAAACTGAATTGGAGGTAAGGCATGGCGTATTGATTGGAATGATTAATTCTAATGTGGTATCCAATCAGAGCCGGGTATCAGGGAGCGGCAACGAATATACTTCCGGCAGCAGGCACGGCTGTTGGGTGTTTTTCACGTTTGAGGAGGGGAATATGCACGGGGTGTTTGAGGTTTGAGGTGGCTGCCGCGTGCGAGGTGGGTGTTGTATTTACCCGTCGGGTGCCACCCGTCAGGTGGCACCCGACGGGTAAATACAGCGCGGAACAGATCAATCGTTCTCACTTGAAGCAGTCTGCTGCAATACCAGTAGCAACTTACACCGCCGGCCTGTTTGCGTTCCTTGTGGCCTCGGCGTAAAAAAACGCTGCAGCGCCTGGAGATAGAACCCCAGCATGTATCAAATAGAGACTCCCCGGCCCGGGGAGTTAAGTCATCGGCGGGAGGCAAATATTACCCTGCTTCTGCGGCCTTTAGCGGCCTATAAAGCGTATTTGTTGCCTGGCATCGGGTTTGTACATATCATGGTACAAGTGGTTTTCAAAAAGGCGCAGATTTCAAAGAAGCATCTGAGAAATAAACGCTTTGAACCTGGTCGGGTAATACCGGCGAAAGGACATGAAAACCAAATAGGAAGCCCCCGCTCACGCGGGGGTTTCTGCTGTGAGCAGCGAACGCTCTCTGGCCCCGATCTTGAAAACAAGCTAAAAACGTCGTTATGAAAGCACTGCGCTTACAAAGTTCCTGGAAGGAAACAAAAGAAAAACTGAAAGAGGTGAACAGCGATCTCGCCGAAGAAGATCTGCAGTACGATGCCGATCATCCCGAATTGCTGCTGAACAGGCTGGCTGCAAAAATGAACCGTGATGTTCAACAGGTAAAAGAATGGGTGGAAAGCGTGTCTGCCAACAGGTCGAAAGCTTCCTGATATATCGGATTGTAAATAATCTTACCGGACGGGTGAGAAGAAACTTCATGCGCGGTGAAAAATAAAATTTGGCGAGATGAAAAGGGGCGCTATATTTGAACTGTAATACTATAGTAATACAGTATGATAGATATCAATCACCTGTCTTTCGGGTATTCTTCCAGGCGAATGCTTTATAATGATTTGACGCTTACATTGAAAGCGGGAAGCATTTATGGTTTGCTGGGAAAAAACGGCGCCGGCAAGTCGACCTTGCTCAAAAATATTGCAGGACTGCTAAGACCCACGGGCGGGCAGATCAGGGTTTTTGGCGAGCTCCCTTACCGGAGAAGGCCGGCTTTTCTGCAGAAGATTTACATTATCCCGGAAGAGGTGTATACACCCGCTATTTCCATAAATAGATACCTGACATTGTTCTCTCCGTTTTATCCTGGTTTTTCGATGGAAGATTTCAACCGGTATATGTCGATTTTCGAGGTGGACCCCGCTGCGCATCTTAAAAGATTGTCGCTGGGACAGCGCAAGAAATTTATCATCGCCTTTGCCGTGGCCTGCAATACGGATCTGCTAATTCTCGACGAGCCGACCAATGGCCTGGATATACCGTCGAAAACGCAGTTCAGAAAGCTGATAAGCGGGGCCATGAACGATAGCCGCATTGTCATTATCTCCACCCATCAAACCAGGGATTTGGAAAACCTGATCGATTCGGTGCTGGTAGTAAACGAGGGACAATTGTTATTGTCGGCCGGCATGCAGGAAGTGGGTAGCCGCCTGTTGTTTGAAGTGGTGCCTGACCCGGCTTATATTGACAATGTCTTGTTTTCCGAATACACTATTGGCGGATATGGGGTGGTAAGGGCGAACACCGAAGGACTGGAAACCAGGGTTAATCTTGAGTATCTGTTTCATGCTGTAACAGAAAAACCAAAAGAAATTGCGCAATTGTTTTATAACCGGCCAACCGTATAATTTATAGCCAACCAACCATATGAGCCAGCTATTTAATGTTCGCCGTTTTTTCCTGCTGTTGCGATTGAGTGTTTTGGAAAGACCGGTGGTTATTTTCGGAGCCTGTATCGCCGCCTTGGCGTCAACTGCATTGATTTATTTTTTCTTCCAGACAATAGGTGCTTATCCGCCCGCCCAGTACCTGAGTTTTGTCGTCGGGTTGATAGGTGGGGGTTGTCTGCTCGCCTCACTGGTGTTTGCCTGTTTTAACGCTGAGCCGGCCGGGATTGCCTATCTTACCGTGCCGGGTTCCAACCTGGAAAAATGGCTGGCGGGGCTATTGATTGCCGTAGCGTATGTACTGCTGTTCCTGGCTTATTACCGGATGCTCGATGGCTTTTTTGTAGACGTGTATCACCGGAAACTGAATCCGCTCGACGCGCAGTACCATGTCAAATACGCATTTGTCGGCCGCTTTGCATTCATGGAAGAAAAAGAGCTGCTGGCGTTTTTCTTAAATGCTTTCTGCCTCATGCTGGCGGGCAGCATTCATTTCAACAAAGCCGCGTTTATTAAAACCGCTTTGATCATTATCGGTATAATAATCGCAGGCGTGATGCTGAACACCGTTATTGCGCGATTCATGTTGCCGGATGTAGCCAGGGCGGTACCGCTTGTCAACGTAGTTATTGCGCACGGGGACACAGAAAGCATCATCTCCCTGCCGGCTAGGGTAAATAGATATACAGGATGGTTTGTAGGCGCTGTATGTCCGGCAATGATTATTTTGCTTTCTTACTTGAAACTTAAAGAAAAGGAGATCTGAATAGCAATGGAATTTCGCGACAATCAATCGGTTTACCTTCAGATTGTGGATGTGATTTGCGAGCGCATACTCCAGGGTAAATGGCAGCCCGGCGAAAAGCTGGTCAGCATACGGGAGCTTGCCATTGAGCTACAAGTTACACCCAATACCATCCAGCGGTCGTATGACAGGTTGCAGGAGATGGGGATAATCGCGACGCAGAGAGGTATTGGCCTTTTCGTGGAGCCCGACGCCCCGGAAAAAATAGCAAGTCATAAAAAAACACAATTTGTTCTCCATGAATTACCCGTTGTGTTCAGGACGATGGATTTATTGGGAATATCCTTCAGGGAGCTGGAATCCATTTATCAGCAGCAAAAGAAGAGCAGGCGTAAATAACGGTAAGAATACACGTAAACAATTATAGGAACAGGCATAAATAACCAGGTATGAAGTATTCCAGACTGATCATTTTTGCATTGACCGGCGGCGCTCTGGCGTCGATGGTGGCCGCCAATGTCGTTTTGAAGCGGGAGTATGACGGGTTGAACAAGAACAACCCGTTCTGGAATTATACAACCCTCGAAACCGGCTCTTTCTCTCACGTTAAGGTGGTCGACAGCCGATCGACCTGGATTGTTTTTCGCCCGAGCTCTTACTCGTCCGCAGGTGTCATGACGACAATGGCAGACCAGCATCGTGTGGAGACGCAGATCAGGCAGGACACCTTGTTTATTTCGATAGTCCAGAAAAAAGACGATTCGCCCGGTTTGAAAGCCTGGCTGGCCAGGAACCAGCTTGTCTGTGTTTCCGCCCCACATTTACGCTCGATTGTGGGAGAGAGCGCAGCCATGGAAATCAAAGATTACACGGAAGAAGACTTGTCTGTATTGTTATCGGGCGATTCACGGGTTTCTGTAGAAACACGAAAGCCGGCCATCGATTCCGTTTTCGTGGCATTGCACGATTCTTCCGAATTAAAGATACAGGTTGCTAAAGACCTCCCGTCAGGTAAGGGTATCAGTGTGGCAAAACTGGAAGCCGCATTGTTCAACAAATCCCGGTTTGATGCCAGCCAGCTTCAGATAGTTAGCATTGATCAGAAAATAAACGACGCCGCCGCAATAGCGCTGAACGGAGTGACGCTGGCAAAATTCAGGAAATAAGATCGCGGCTTTTTTTGGCCGGCCTGCTGAAACTGTGGCGTTTTTTGTTTCTCACGGAGAACAGAAAGGAACGGAAGGCGATTGGTTGGTAGTTTTCGTGCGGAATAACTGTTTGACGGTGTCTCTCGCAGAAAGTGGTTTTTGGGTATGTAAGGATTTACCCGTCGGGTGCCACCCGACGGGTAAATCCTTACATACCCAAAAAAGCGGGCTGCATCAAATGCAACCCGCTTTTATATTAAGTGCTACACCTGCGGCAGCCACCTCAAACCTCAAACCTCAAACTTCAAACCGCTCAAAACCCTTTCTTCTCCTTCGCTTTCTGCATCGGCGTAATACCCGTGCTTTGGCCGCGGGCGTTCTGCTTCAGCTTGAACAACTGGAACTTGCTGGGCTCGCTGATCGTGCCCCAGGTGTTGTTGCTTTCGTTGATGTCGGCGGTTTCGCGCATGGGATCGAGACGAATACTTTTAACTTCTTTGTCTTTCACGTACACCTTGGTTACGCTGTTCTCGTTCTTGCGCCAGATCTGTGCCGGAATGCGGTCTGTTTCCTTGCTACCATCGGTATAGGTGAACTCAACAATGATCGGCATTACCAATCCGCCTTTGTTGCTGAAAGCAATCTCATAGATGTGCTTGCCTTTGTACTTGCTTTCGGTTTCGGCATCGGCTTTGGCGATATTGCTTTGTGAAGGCACTTCATAAGTGGCAGTATCAACCGGCTCGAGGCCGCGCGCATAACGCCAGTAGAAATCCCGAAGGCTGGTATCGGCGTCGGTCGCGAAAACAATGTTCTTGTCTTCGCGGTTACGTACTTTGGAGATATCGTCGAAACTGTTCAACTGCGGACCAACCAGCTTCACTTTCTGCGTGCCGCCCGCGGCGACAGCGGGCGCAGCGAATTCAGGAATGATGTGCCGTACGGTGTCGATGGCAATATCGGTGGCATCGGTGCTGTAGAACCAGCCACGCCAGAACCAGTCGAGGTCTTCACCGCTGGCATCTTCCAGGGTGCGGAAAAGGTCGGCAGGCGTGGGGTGCTTGAAAGCCCAGCGGCGTGCATATTCTTTAAAAGCATAATCGAACAGCTCGCGGCCCATAATGGTTTCGCGCAAAATATTCAGCCCGGTAGCGGGCTTGGCGTAGGCATTGGGACCGAACTGGATGATGTTTTCCGAATTGGTCATGATGGGCTCCAACTGGTCCTTAGGCAGTTTCATGTAATCGGCGATATAAGCTGCCGGTCCGCGGCGGGTGGGGAACTTGTTATCCCACAATTCTTCGGTCAGGTACTCTACAAAGGTATTCAACCCTTCGTCCATCCAGCTCCACTGCCGTTCGTCGCTGTTCACGATCATGGGGAAGAAGTTATGCCCCACTTCATGAATGATCACCCCCAGCATGCCGTACTTGGTGCTTTCGCTGTAGGTGCCGTCGGGTGCGGTGCGGCCATAGTTGAAGCAGATCATCGGGTATTCCATACCGTTGGCCGCTTCCACGCTCTGTGCCACGGGGTAGGGGTAGGGAATGGAAAACTTGCTGTAGGTTTTGATGGTGTGGGCGACTGCTTTGGTGGAGAAGGGACGATACAGGCCATAAGCCTCCTTGCCGTAAAAGCTCATGCACATTACCTTTTTGCCTTCCACGTTGGCGGGCATGGCGTCCCAGATAAAGCGGCGCGATGAGGTCCATGCGAAATCGCGCACGTTATCGGCCTTGTATATCCAGGTTTTCTTCGACTTCGCTTTCGTGGTGATCGCTTTGTTGGCTTCGTCGAGCGTTACGACTTCCACCACATCTTTCGCGGTCTGTGCCTTATTCCAGCGTGCCAGTTGGGCGGGCGTCAGCATGGCGGGGTAGTTCAGGCATTCGCCGGTGGAACCTACCACGTGGTCGGAGGGAACGGTCATCTGTACTTTGAAATTGCCGAAGGTGAGGGCGAACTCGCCGCGGCCGGTGAACTGGTGGTTCTGCCAGCCCTGGAAATCGCTGTACACGCAAAGGCGCGGATACCACTGGGTCATGGTGAAGAGGTAGTTGCCGTCTTCGGCGAAATATTCATAGCCACCGCGACCACCCTGTTTCATGCGGTCGGTGATCTTATAATTCCAGTCGATCTTGAAAACGAATTTTTGTCCGGGTTTCAGCGCCGCGGGCAACTCCACACGCATCATGGTTTTGTTGACGGTGTATTTCAGGGCTGCTCCCAGGGCATCGGTGATCTTGACGATGTTGACGCCGTAATCATTCTTTTCTTCCGTCAGCCGGTCGATCTGCATATCGACTGCCTGCCGGCCGATGGTGCTGGCATCCTGGTAGTTGGCATTTTTCTCACTGCTGTGTTCGTTTTCGTCGAGCTGCAGCCAGAGATAGGTCAGCACGTCGGGCGAGTTGTTGAAATAAGTGATGGTTTCGCTGCCCGTCAGTTTCAGCTTTTCCTCATCGAGCTCGCACCTGATGTCGTAGTCGGCCCGTTGCTGCCAGTATTTCGGCCCGGGTGCCCCGCTCGCCGTTCTGTATTCATTGGGCGTGGGCAGAATGGTGCCCAGTTGTTCAAACTTGTTGCCATGATTGGAGCCGGGATTGTTCCGGATGTCTTGCGCCAAAACAGGTGCAGCAAGCAGCACCAGGGCAACGAAGAGCAGATTTCTCATTTATTACTGTTTGTGTATTTGAGGCGGAGCCGGGGATTCTTTCGATGGCCATTTTCAGCGAAAAGGCGAGAATGAGCAGGGATATTCCCATCACCCACCAGCGCCGCGCCAGCCCGAGCCGGTCCACGAATATAAACGATAGAAACAAAACAACCGCCACGACGATCAACTGCGCTACTTCTATGCCGAGGTTGAAAGCAAACAAATGCAGGCTAAGCCCTTCCCGGCCTTCGAGATCGAGCAGCAGGTTCGCATAGGCCAACCCGTGAATCATGCCGAAGAACAGCGCAAGGAAATAGATCAGGGGCAGCTTTCCGTCGGTTTGCACATTGCGGAAAAACAGGTTGTTAACGGCTGTTGCCGCAATGGTGAGCGGAATCAGGAACTCGATCCAGGTAACAGCCACTTTGATATGACCGGTAACGCTCAATACCAGGGTAATGCTGTGCCCGATCGTGAAAGCCGTTACGAGGATGGCCACCTTTTTCCAGTCGCGCCAGCCATAACGAAGGCATAGTGCTGTTACAAACAATATATGGTCAAGGGCATCCCAGGTGAGGATATGTTCTACCCCGAGGCCGAAGTAAAGGTTAAAATCTTGCATGGTTTTGCGCGGGCCAACAAAATAAACCAGAGTTTTGGGTTTAGAAAACTGTTTTTTTCAATGGCAGCATACCTGGGTAAATGGCTGATGATATGGGTGGTGGGATGGATGCACCCGTTTTTTGTAAGCGTTAGCGAAGTGCAGCACAATGCGGCGGACAAATCGCTCGAGATCAGTATCAAGGTTTTTATCGATGATTTCGAGAAAGCGCTGGGCAACGGCGCCGGCTTTGCAGTAGACCTCAGTCATCCGGCCGACAGTATAAAGACCAACCAGTTGGTTTTTCAGTACCTGCAAAAACATTTCCTGGTAAAAGTGAACGGACAGCCGGTAAAACTGCAATATGTGGGATATGAAAAAGAGCGGGAAGCTGCCTGGTGTTATGTACAGGTGTCGCCCGTACCCGCGGTCAACAAGATCGACATCGACAACAGCCTGCTGTACGATGCATTCGATAAACAGATCAATATCATGCACGTGGTGGTGAACGGACAACGTAAAAGCACCAAGGTAGGTTATCCCGACAGCCGCGCCAGCTTCAGCTTCTAATCCTCTTCTCCCATATTTTTCCTGATTTCGGGCGACACGTGCACCAGTATCTTGTCGATCCGTAAGCTGTCCATATCGATGATCTCGAACAGAAAGCCATTCCATTCCAGCTTATCGCCGGTTTGCGGAATCCGCTCCAGCTTGTGCAAAATGAATCCCGCCAGGGTATTGAATTCCTGCTCGCCCTCGTTCATGAAGTCGGTCATTTCAAAGCGGCTCAGGAAATCGTAAAAGGGGATCTGGGCGTCGACCAGGAAGCTGCCGTCTTCGCGTTCGGCGATTTCGTAATCTTCTATATCGTGTTGGGGCAGGTCGCCCACGATGGCTTCCAGGATATCGTTCAGGGTCATCATACCCTGCACGGACCCATATTCGTCGACGATAAAGCAGGAATGGATCTGGCCTTCCTTAAACCGTTCGAGCACCCGGTAGGCGGTATTGTTCTCGGGCACAAAGATAGCCGGCTTCATAATGTGCTTGAACAGGGTGAGATCATTACTGATATAAAGGTCTTTGATAGACACCACCCCTTTTATATTATCGAGGTCGCCGTCGCAAATGGGATAGATGGAATGCGGCTCCTTGACGATCTTTTCCTTGATCGATATCTCGTTGTCGTTGACGTCGAACCAGATGATATCGCTGCGGTGGGTCATTAGTGAGGTGATGTTTCTGTCGCCCAGATGAAATACCCTCTCGATGATCTCCTGCTCGGCTTCTTCGATGGTGCCCTGTTCGGTGCCTTCGCTGATGATGGCCTTGATTTCTTCTTCAGTTACCTGTGAGTCGTTTTTACGGATATTGAACAGCTTCGACAGCAGGGTGGTGGAACTGCTCAGCAGCCAGATGAACGGGTAGGTTACTTTGCTGATGATGCCCATGGGGCCGGCTACCAGCTTGGCGATCCGCTCGGGGCTGCTCAGCCCGATGCGTTTCGGCAGCAACTCGCCCAGCACCAGGCTGAAATAGGTGATAAGCACCACAATGACGGCCGTGCCCAGTCCCTTGGCGTATTGTGCCAGCAGGGGAATACCGCTAAAAAAATCAGAGACCCGTCGGGTGAGGGTCTCGCCGGAGAAGATACCGGTTAAGATACCGATCAGGGTGATGCCGATCTGCACCGTCGATAAAAAAGTGTCGGGGTTATTGGCGAGCTTCAGCGCTTCACGCGCTCGGACATCGCCTTTGTTGGCCTGGGCCTCCAGTCTTGCCTTCCTCGCCGATACGAGGGCTATTTCGGCCATTGAGAACACGCCGTTCAGGAGGATAAGCCCCAGGATGATAAAGATTTCCGTCATTATTGTAAAGGGCCGATATTTTTATTGAAGATAACACTCATTCCGTAACCAATGCCAAAACCCAGCAATCCGCCGCAGATTATGTCGATCGGGTAATGCACGCCCACATATACCTGCCCATAGCTGACCAGCGCCGCAAAGATGAACAAAATGCGCGACCAGGGCTTGAGAAACTGCCCGGCGGTGAAATATACAAAGGCGGCAAACCCGAAATGATTGCAGGCGTGCGAGGAGGTGAAGCTGCTGCTGCCGGGGCAATACGAGATGAAAAAGCGCAGGTGATCGATCATCGCGGCGTCGCGGCAGGGCCGCAGGCGGATGATATTGTGTTTGATCAGGTTACTGCTGACCTGGTCGGTGACCGACAGGGTAACGACGGCTGCCAGCACCCACCACCAGCCTTTTCTGCCGAAATTGAGCGCGGCGAATACCACAAAAAAAAGGTACAGGGGTATCCAGAAGTAGGTTTCCCGGATGTGCTGGAACAGGAAATCGAGCGCCGGCAGGCTCCAGTCGCGGTTGATCTTCACGGCCAGGTACTGGTCCCATTCAATGATCCGGTCTATTAGATGCATAGCAACAAAAATATTATTTTCGCCGCTATGTTTCGAATGCCTAAAACCCTGCGCTGGGTTTTGCTGATCAGCCTGGTGCTGCTGGCGCTGATGACCGCCGCCCGCCTGGCGGTATATTATCGTTTTCGGGTACCGGTAACCGGTAGCGACGACCCGGTGGGGCCGGCGATGTGGCTGGGCTTCCGGTTCGACTTCCGGCTGGTGGCCGGGCTTGGCTTGCTGATGGGCCTGCTCACCGCTTTCAAACCGTTGGACCCGTTCCGGAACAGGAAAGCGCTGCGCGGCTGGACAGTCTTTTTCTATATATTCTTTTTGGCCTTTTCCCTGTTCTATATCATCGATTTCCAGCACTTTATTTATCTAAACCAGCGACTGAACGCAAGTGCGCTGGGGTTTTTGCAGGATGCCGGTATTTCGCTGCAGATGGTCTGGCAAACCTATCCCGTGCTCCGGCTGCTGCTGCTGCTGCTGCTGCTGCCGGCGGCGCTTTGCTGGGCTGTGCGATGGTTTTACCGCCTGGCCGCACGGTCAAAGACTGCCACCCGCCCGCAGGCCGTTTTATGGTATGTGGCTGCTTTTTTGCTGGCGGCCGTGGGCATTTTCGGCAGGGTAGGGCAGTACCCGCTCCGCTGGAGCGACGCTTTCAACCTGGGCAGCGATTTCAAAGCCAATCTGGCGCTGAACCCCATACAGTCTTTTGCCAGCTCTTTCCGTTTCAGGGGGTCGGGTTTTGACATCGCCCGGGTAAAAGACGCTTACCCGAAAATGGCCGCTTACCTGGGAGTAGCGCACCCTGATGCTGAAACCCTTGATTTCAGCCGGCATATTAAGCCCGACAGCCTCTACAACTGGCCGGGCGCAAAACCGCCGAACGTGGTACTGGTGATCTGCGAAAGCTTCAGCGCGTATAAAAGCAGCATGTGGGGCAATCCCCTGAACACGACGCCTTTTTTCGACTCGTTGTGCCGCCAGGGCATCTTTTTCGATCACTGTTTCACACCACTTATCGGAACCGCGAAAGGCGTATGGGCCACACTGACCGGTATACCCGACGTGGAACTGGTGAAAACGGCCAGCCGCAACCCGATGATGGTCGACCAGCATACCATTATAAATGATTTCACGAACTATGATAAGTACTATTTTTTGGGCGGAAGCACCAGTTGGGCCAATATCAGGGGAATACTGACCAATAACATCCATGACCTGAAGCTATACGAAGAGGGGAGCTACGATGTGCCGCGGGTGGATGTATGGGGCATCAGCGATAAAAATCTCTTTTTGCAGGCCGACAAGGTACTGCGCCAAACGGAGAAGCCTTTTTTTGCCTTGATCCAAACGGCCGATAACCACCGCCCCTATACCATTCCGGAAGAAGACCGGAAGAGCTTCCAACTGGCTGATGTGCCGGCAGACAGCCTGCACCGGTTCGGTTTCGAATCGAATGAAGAGCTGAATGCCTTTCGTTACACCGATTTCAGTTTCCGCACTTTTATGGAGCAGGCGGCCACCGCGCCCTATTTCGACAATACGTTGTTTGTATTTGTCGGCGACCATGGCATTGCCGGCGATGCCGGCACAATGCTGCCGCCTGCATTCACCCGAAACGGGCTGACGGCAAACCATGTGCCGCTGCTGTTCTACGCGCGCAACTTGCCGGCCATGCGGCTGAACGATCTCGCCTCGCAGGTGGATGTACTGCCCACCATCGCGGGGATAGCGGGCATACCTTATAATAACACGGCCTTTGGACGCGACCTGCTGCAGCGCCATGCCATAGACAGCGGCGCGGGCAACCGTGCCTTTATACTTGATTACAATAACAAACGGGTAGGTAATATTTATAACAACTGGTATTACAGCGAATCATTGCAGGGCAAACAGTCGTTCCTGGTTTGGGCCGGCACCGGGGCCGAACCAACCGGCATTGCGCCCCCCCCAACGGCCGATTACAAATGGTGGTCGGAATCTATTTATGAGACTGCGCGCTACCTGCTTTTGCACAATAAAAAATCGAAAATCGAAAGCCGGCCATAAAAATGGTTACCGGTAACGAAGTATGCTCAACCGTTTGCGGCCGTTTTTTACTTTTGATTTTTTACTTTTGACCCATTAAAACTTTCTTTCTGCGTGGCATTAATTAAAAGCATTTCCGGAATACGTGGTACGATCGGCGGTCAGACCG
>JBDHYM010000023.1:0-24119 GCA_039811405.1 Flavihumibacter sp.
CCGTATTTCATAGAACATTTTTTAAAAATTGGGACTTGATAAATACTGAAGCAGCCTTGCAGGCATTATTAGGAAAATTACCCTTGCTCAAAAATGAAATCGGGAAACAGATCGTAGGACAGGATGAAGTACTGGAAGAAATCATTATTGCCCTGCTGGCCGGCGGACATTGTTTGCTGGAAGGTGTTCCGGGGCTTGCGAAAACACTGATGGTGCGAACGCTGGCGCGCGCGGTTGACCTGCCTTTTCGCCGCATCCAGTTTACGCCCGATCTGATGCCCACAGATATCATAGGAACAGAGATACTGGAAGAAGATGTAAGCACCGGCAAACGCTTTTTCAAATTCAACAAGGGCCCCTTGTTCGCCAACATCGTGCTGGCCGACGAGATCAACAGAACGCCGCCCAAAACGCAGAGCGCCCTGCTGGAGGCGATGCAGGAGTTCGAGATCACCTACGCCGGGCAAACGCATAAGCTGGAGCGGCCTTTCTTCATTCTCGCCACCCAGAACCCGATCGAGCAGGCAGGCACTTATCCCTTGCCTGAAGCGCAACTGGACCGTTTCCTGCTGTATATAAAAATCGGTTATCCATCGGCGTCAGAAGAGACGGCCATACTGGGTAACACCACCGGCACCCGGCAGGCAGCCATCAGCCCGGTTATCTCCGGTGCGGAAATATTACAGTTGCAGTCGATGGTAAGAGAGGTTACCATCAGCGCCGGTCTTATAGAATATGTAACGGCGCTGATCCGCGATACCCGGCCTTCTACTACCGGTAATGCCTATGTGAAAGAATGGGTGGGCTGGGGGGCTGGCCCGCGTGCGGGGCAGGCGCTGATACTGACCGCCAAGGCGCGCGCGCTGCTGAAGGGGCGCTATGCCGTTACGTACGAAGATATCCAGGTTATGGCTTATCCCGTGCTGCGGCATCGCATGCTGCTGAATTTTAAGGCCGAAGCGGAGCAGATCACCACCGATATGGTCGCCGCCGAATTGCTGGCATCCGTTAAGCGTAACCTTTCCGCATAGGCATGCAGTTCCCTGCACCCGATATATTGTTATCACTCAAAAACCTGTCGCTTGCCGCGCGGCAGCTCATCGATCCCTACCTGTCGGGCATTAACAAAAGCCGTGTAAAAGGCCAGGGGCAGGAGTTCAGCCAGTACCGCAGCTATCAGCCGGGCGACGACCTGCGCTGGATGGATTGGAAAATGTACGCACGTTCCGACCGTTATTATGTACGTGAGTCGGAAATGGATACCAGCGTGCACGTGCGCATTATGATCGATGCCAGCGGTTCGATGAACTATGCCGAGAAAGGCATTCGCAAGCTGGATTATGCACGGCTGCTGGCGGCCGCGCTCGGTTACCTGGCCTATCGCCAGGGTGATGCCATCGCCCTGTCTGTTTTCCACGATGGCGAATACGAGAGCCTTCCTTCGAGGAACGATGCCCGGCACCTCGCCCGTTTTTTCTACCAGCTCGAGCAGTTGCGGGCAGGCGGCACCTTCGTACCCTCCAACCTGTACAAGCCCCTTATCAACGGGCTTCCCAAAAAAGAGCTGATCATTTTTATCACCGATCTTTACCAGCAGACCGACGAGCTGCTGGCGCTGCTGCACGAGCTGACGGCCGGCAGGCATGAGGCCATCGTTTTTCACCTGATGGGAACCGGTGAGCTTAACATGGACTTTGGCAATATAGCATCTGTGCGCGACCTGGAAACGGGCGAAATCATTGATTATGGCGGCGCCGATGCGGCGGCGAAAGCGGCCGTTCTGCTCGACGCTTATATAACGGATATACGTAACCGCATACTGGAAAAGAACATCAGCTACCGGTTATTGCCGATCGACCAGCCCCTGAACGAAGCCATTACCGATTTTTTGAAACAACGACAAAAAAATGCTGTCTGAGTAATGAGTTTCGGCGCTCCCATATGGCTGATGGCCGCGGCCGGCCTGCTTATCCCGGTGCTGATTCACTGGTGGCGGAGTCGTTCAGGCAGGGTGCTGGAGATCGCTTCTGTTCGCTTTCTCGAAAAAGGGGCACAGCCGGTGGCCCGTCGCCGCCGCTTGCAAGACCTGTTGCTGCTGCTCATTCGCTGTTTGCTCTTCATCGTCGCGGCGGCCTGGCTGGCTACACCCCTGCTGCCTCCGTCAAAGGCAAAAAAAGCAGCCAGCGGCTGGTTGCTGATCAGCGATGATGTTCGTACGGCTGCGCTTACTGGTCACCGTAAGTTGATCGATTCCCTGCTCCATAAAGGATATGAGCTGCGGGCATTGCAAAAAGGTTTTCCGCTGCTGACAAAAAACGCTGTTCCGGCGCAGGACAGCATTCCTTATTTCAGCCTGCTCGACGCGGCCGACCGCCGGCTGCACGATGACCAGTCACTGTTTCTTCTCACCGGCAATGTACGTGCCCGGTTTGGCAGCAGCAAGCCGGCCCTGGCGCACGCGCTCACCTGGCGCCTGCTGCCCGTGGCGCCGCCGCCCGCAGATACTGCTGTTGTCGTGCGCCCGCAGACCGTTGCCATTCATGCCGGCAGGGCTGTCAAAGACGCTGCCTATCTCGAAGCGGCATTCGCTGCGCTGCGGCATACGGCGATGCCGGAATTGTCGGTGATCGCCGAAAAGGAGATCACCGGTACGCAGGTCGATTGGCTGTTCTGGCTCGATACCACAGCAAGCCCGCCGGCTGGCAAGGCAACACATGTGCTGCAATATGCAGGTGTTATGGCGACTGTGCGAAGCGCATGGATGAGTGGTAATACGCTGAATCCCGGCGACCGCCCTGCGCTCTACCGGCAATCTGTAACCGAAGGAGAGAATGCCGGCCGCGTTTGGTGGCGCAATGCCGCCGGAGAGCCTGTTCTTTGGTCGGCCGCCGGCAATAGCGATCACCTGTATTTTGCATCGCGTTTCGATCCTGCCTGGAACAACCTGGTTTGGTCGCCCGCTTTTCCCGAATGGCTGGCCGGCCTTTTTGATGCTGTGCAACACCCTCCCGGCAAGAGCCTTTATGACAATCCCGTACAGGAAGCCGAGCTGCAGCATTTCAATGCGCTTGCCGGAAAAGCGCCCCTTGCCGGCCGGTCCGTTACCGTTCCCGATCTGCTATGGATCATTGTTTTACTGGTACTGTTCACGGCCGAGCGGCTATTAACGTATCGCAAAAATGCAGGTGCATGAGTGGCGGGGAGATCATACGGCGCCTTCGGCGACATTGGCAAACAGAGCGACGGATCACCCGTTTAGCTACCGGTATAGGGGTGGGTTTGTTGCTGGCTGCCATGGCCAAAGGGCTCGCGGGCTGGCAGGATGGGTGGCTGTTGCTACCGGTATTGGTGGCCCTGGTGCCCGCGCTGTATTGGTCGCTACGGCAAAAAACCAGCCTGCGGGAAGTGACCGATCACCTCGACCAGGCGTACCCGTTACTGGAAGACAGCAGCTCCCTGCTACTGGAGCAACCTGATGCCGGGTCGCTGTTGTTCCGGTTGCAGCAACAAAAAACCGGGTCGGCTTTGCAACAAATCGAATGGCCGAAACCTTACCGGGAAAACCTGCTGCTGACTGTTGCATCCGCCGCGCTCGCCTTTTGTCTCCTGCTGGCAGTTCCGGCGAAACAGTTGGCTGGCGGGGGCGACAATGTAGCTGCTGTTCCCGGCACTGGCTCCGCAACGTCGCCGCCCTTGCAGATAGCCGGCGTCAAGGTACTTATCCAGGCGCCTGCTTACACCGGTTTACCCGCCATAGTCCAAACGCAATTGCCCGTGCAGACCGTGCAGGGCGCCGCCATTCAATGGACCCTGCAAACCAATAAACCGGTTCAAAAAATGCAATTGCTCTTCAATGATTCTTCGGTATTGGTACTACGCCCGGCAGACAGCAGCTTCACGCAATGGCGGGGAGAAAAAAAAGCGGAGAAGCCGGGCTTTTACCGCGTCGATACCGACGGACTGCCTGCTGATTTTTATACCATAGAAGTGAAGCCCGATCTACCGCCGGTGGTCAATATCATTTCGCCCGAAGGGCAGACCAATATTGAAGCCGGTATGCCTTTTCGTGTAGCTGTCCGCGCGCTGTTGAACGACGACTACGGGCTGGTATCGGCCCGCCTCGCCGCTACCATTGCCAGCGGTTCGGGCGAAGCGGTAAAGTTCAGGAATGAATCCATTGATTTCAGCAGCATTGTTCGCAGGCAGAAGCGTGTAAGTTGGAACCACCTGCTCGACCTGAACCAATGGCAGTTGAAGGGCGGCGACGAATTGTATTTCTATATCGAGGCAACCGATGACCGCGGGCAGTCGGCACGTTCAGACGTCTGCATCGTGCGATTGCCCGATACCACCGAACTGCTGAGCCTCGACGGATTGCTGTCGGCGATGGACATCAAACCGGAATTCTTCCGCAGCCAGCGACAGATCATCATCGAAACGGAACAACTGATCCGTGACCGGAACACCATGAGCGTGGAAGCCTTCAATGCAAAAAGCAATGAGCTGGGCGGTGAGCAGAAATTGCTGCGGCTGCGGTACGGCAAATTCCTGGGCGAAGAAGATGAAACCCAGATCGGAGGTCATCACGATCACGATCACGGTCATGACGATGATCATGATCACGATGAAGACGAAGCGGCGCGCAATGATGCTGCCGACTTCGGCAACGCAGAAAAAATATTGAGCGAAGTAACCCACCAGCACGACATAGCCGAAGACGCCACGTTCTTTGATGCCGAAACCAAGAAGCAGCTCAAGGCTACGCTTACGGAAATGTGGAATGCGGAGCTGAAGCTGCGTGTATATCAGCCGGTCCAGGCGCTGCCCTATGAATATAAAGCGCTGCGTTTATTGAAAGACCTGCAGCAGCAATCGCGCGTGTATGTAGCGAAAACAGGCGTGAAGACCACGCCGCTCGACCTAACGAAAAGAGGATCGGGCGACCAGGATAAAATCATCGCTCCACGGCTTGGTTACCGGCAAACAACAGCGACGACTGCCGAACAGGAAATCGCGGCGGGATTAATGAACCTGCGTTCAATGGCCGACGGTGACCCCGGCGATTTGGGTAAACTGCAGAAAGCAGCCGTCCGTTTATCGGCCGCTGCCGCGGGAAAACCCGCCAGCCTGCTGCCCCGGTACCAGGCGCTCTTGCGGGTGATGGACGCCCTGGGAAAACAGGCGCGGGCCGCGCCTGCCGATCTTGAAGCTGCTTCGAACGGACTGGCGGAGCTGCTGCCGGCGGCGCCGGGATTGCCTTCGCCCGCGCTGTCGCCCGCCGCCACACCGCTCTCCAAAGAATACCTTAAACAATTGTCTGCCATCGATTATTGATGACCGTTATAACACCTTATATCATCCTGTTGCTATTGTGTCCGCTTTTCGGATGGTTCTCCTGGTATGAATGGAAACGGCCGAAGAAAAAACGACGCATGGTGCGGCTGGCGGCGTTGTGGCTGGTATTCGCCGGCTTTATGGCGTTGCTCTTTCCTCCGCAGGTGCGCGAAGTAAAACCGCGTGGCGGGCAGGGGGTGCTCATTACCGACGGTGCGGATAAAAAAATGCTGCAGGAATTTTTCACGACGCTGCCGGCCGGCATACCCACTTATTCTTACTGGCAATACCGCTATGAACAGCCGCAGGACGTCGACACGCTTCATGTTTTCGGTTATGGATTGCCGGCAGATGACTGGCGGTCGCTTGCAGCGCCAGTCATCCAGTGGCACGCACCCGCCTCGCCCGCCGGTATAACCTATGCCGACTGGGAAAGGCAACTACGGCTGGGCGACCGGCTCCGCCTCTATGGTCATTACCTTAACAACCGAAACAAGCCCGTCGTGCTGAAGCTGGTATGGCAGGGAATAGTGCAAGACAGTATGGCCGTGCCGGCGGGTGCCGATACCGGTTTTCATGTAAGCGCCGGTACTTATTATGCCGGCGCCAACAGCTACTACCTGGAAGCTGTCAGCGAAGACAGCCTGCTGGCGCGTGAGCCCGTTCCCGTACAGGTGTTACCGGCTGAAAAACTCCGCATCCTGCTATTGGCAGATGCGCCTGGTTTTGAAACCAGCTTCCTGGTGAACTGGCTGGCGAGAGAAGGGTATCCGCTGGCGGTTCGATACAAATTGAGCCGGCTGCAATTCAGCCAGTCGTTTATGAACATGGAGCCTTTCCCGCTCGGGCAGCCCGGTCTTGCGCAACTCGACAAGTTCGACCTGCTGATCACCGATCCCCTCAGCTTCGCGGCGGCAGGTGCGGCTTTTCAGCGAACCGTTAAGGAGCAGGTGGAGCAGGGCGGGCTCGGCATTTTATTCCAGGCCGACAGCAGTCTGGGCGCAGCTTCCTGGCACAACCGTGGCATTCGGCTATCCCTCCCCGTTAGTGCGCAGGGGGGACGCTATCGAACCATTGCCGGTTTCGACGGCGCACGGGTGCTGCAGCAAGACAGCAGTGGCGTCAGGGCAGTATTGCAAAGAGCAGGAAGAGGATACATCGTATTCAATACAAAGCTGAACAGCTACGGCTGGCAACTCGAAGGGAATACGCGCGATTACCAACGCTTCTGGAAACAATTGCTGGAAGCCGGTGCACGAAACGCCGGCGAGCCGCTTACCGCGCCTGCCGAACCATTCCCTGTGGCGGGCGAGCAGGTGACGATTGTTCACCGTCCTGATACCGGCACTGTTGTCAACACTACATTTCCCTGGGTACAAATAACAGCAGCCTGGTTATCGTCATCCGGCTGGCAACCCGGCGGCTGGTATCTTTTTAACCCCGGTGAGTGGAAAACAGCTCGTGCGGTGCAAACTATGGAACAGTCGCGCGTTTTTCTTGCGCAATATGCTGCCGGCAGCGTCAACCGGTTGGCGCCTGCCGATACGCAGGAACATCGTTCCCTGCACCGCGCCTGGTGGCTCCTGCTGTTTTTTCTTCCCGCTATTTTTTTATGGATGGAAAAAAAACTGGATTAAAGGGAAATGCTTCCTGCCTGAATTCGGTAGATTGTGTGATACCGGTACTCATTCGGTGTCACATTTGAGAATTAAAAATAATAACGGATGAAAAGACGCGATTTTGTCCAGATGACAGGTCTGGGCATCGGCGGCTTAACACTGCCGCACCTGCCTTTTATGGGAAAAGAGGTGCCGGTGGAAGCCTTGCTCGAAAACCCTTATGATGCAGCCATTAAGAAAGAACTTGCCGATGTAGCGTTGAATGCGGCAAAAGCAAAAGGCGCTACGTACACCGATGTGCGCATCGGCCGTTACCTGAACCAGTTCGTTTCCACCCGTGAGAAAAAAGTACAGGGTGTGGTTAACACAGAGTCGTACGGCATCGGCGTGCGCGTAATCGCCGACGGTTGCTGGGGCTTTGCCGCCACCAACAGCATGAGCAAGGAAGGCGTAGCCGATTGCGCGGCCCATGCAGTGGCCGTGGCCAAAGCCAATGCAAAGATCCAGGGAGCGCCCGTGCAACTGGCGCCGCAAAAAGGCTACGGCGAAGTGAGCTGGAAAGCACCTGTTGAGATCAACGCCTTCCAGGTGCCCATCAAAGAAAAAGTGGACCTGCTGATGCAGGTGAACGACGCCGCTTTGACCGGGGGCGCCAGTTTTATCAATTCGATGATCTTCGCGGTGAATGAGCAGAAATATTTTGCGTCGACCGATGGCTCCTATATAGACCAGGACATTCATCGCATTTATCCCACTTTCACCGTAACCAAGATAGACCGCGCCACCGGTAAATTCGAAACGCGCAATTCGTTCAGTTCGCCCATGGGTATGGGATATGAATACCTGCATCCGCGCGCGGCAGACAAGGTGCCCGGTGTTTCCACGAGGTATAAAATGCGGTATGATATATTGGAAGATGTAAAAGCGGCCGTTAAAGATGCCGAAGCCAAGCACAAGGCAAAATCGGTAGAGCCCGGTAAATACGATGTAGTGCTCGATCCTACGCATCTCTGGCTCACCATTCATGAATCGGTAGGCCATCCCACCGAACTCGACCGTGTGCTGGGATATGAAGCCAACTATGCCGGCACCAGCTTTTTGACGCTCGATAAATGGGAGTCGAAGAAGTTCAACTTCGGCAGCAAGCTCGTCAACATCGTGGCCGATAAAACGCAGGCAGGCTCGCTGGGTGCAGTGGGTTACGACGACGAAGGCGTGAAGTGCGGCAAGTGGGACCTGATCAAAGACGGCATACTCGTGAACTACCAGGCCATCCGCGACCAGGCGCATATCATCGGGCTGAAAGCATCGCAGGGCTGCTGTTATGCACAGGGATGGGACGATGTGCAGTTCCAGCGTATGCCCAATGTGTCGCTGCAGGCCGGTAAAACAAAGCTCAGCGTGGACGACCTCATTAAAGACGTCGAGAAAGGCATTTATATTCTGGGCAACGGATCTTTTTCGATCGACCAACAGCGGTATAACTTCCAGTTCGGCGGACAAACCTTTTACGAGATATCGAAAGGAAAGATCGTCGGCATGCTGAAAGACGTGGCCTACCAGAGCAATACGCAGGAGTTCTGGAATTCGTGCAGCGCCATCTGCGATGAAAGCGATTACCGCCTCGGCGGATCGTTCAGCGACGGCAAGGGACAGCCCTCCCAAAGCAGCGCCGTGTCGCATGGCAGCGCCACTACCCGGTTCAATGGTGTAAATGTTATTAACACAGCAAGAAAATTGTAAATCCATGGCACTCTTAAGCAAAGACGACGCCCAATCAATATTGAAAAAAGTGCTTTCCTATTCGAAAGCAGATGAATGCTCCGTTTCACTCAATGCCAGCCAGGGCGGTAATATCCGTTATGCGCGCAGCGCGGTATCGACGGCCGGTGAAGTGACCGATACCAGCCTGGCGGTGAGCGCCAGTTTCGGCAGGCGAACAGGTACTGCTACCATCAATGAGTTCGACGACGCCTCGCTGCAGAAAGTAGTGGCACGCGCCGAAGAGCTGGCAAAGCTGGCGCCCGAGAACCCCGAGTACATGCCCCTGCTGGGACCGCAGAGCTATGCCGAGTCGATCGCTTTCTCGTCAAAGACCGCGGGCATGACGCCCGGTTCACGCGCCGAAATGGTAGCGCAGAGCCTGCAGGTAGCCAAAGACGCGAACCTGGAAGCGGCGGGCTTCCTGGTGAACAGCAGCAGCATTTCAGCCATGATGAATTCGAAAGGGCTTTTCGCGTACAGCCCCGGATCGAGCGTCGATTTCTCGGTTACTTTCCGCAACCAGGCAGGCACGGGCTCGGGATATGTAAGCAACCAGTACAACGATGTGTCGAAACTCGATACGCTGGCGCTGAGCAAGATCGCCGCGCATAAGGCGACCAGCTCGGCCGGCGCCAAAGCCATCGAGCCCGGTAAGTACACCGTGATACTCGAACCCCTTGCCGCCAGCGACATGCTAAATGGTATTGTACGCGGTTTCGATGCACGCAATGCCGATGAAGGCCGCAGCTACATGACGAAAAAAGGCGGCGGCACCCGCCTCGGTGAGCAACTGATGAGCGACAAAGTGACGATCTATACCGATCCGCTCAACCCTGAATTGCCCGGTGACACCTGGGCAAACGACGGGTTGCCCCTTAGAAAAACCACCTGGATTGAAAAAGGGGTGGTGAAAAACCTGGCCTATTCCCGTTACTGGGCGGCACAGAAAGGGGTGGAGCCACTGGCAAGCAGCCGTACCTTTATTATGGAAGGCGGCAATGGTACTACCGACGACCTGATCAAGGGCACGGAAAAGGGCATTCTTGTAACCCGCTTCTGGTATATCCGTATGGTCGACCAGCAGACCATGCTGCTGACCGGCCTTACCCGCGACGGAACTTTTTATATCGAGAATGGCCAGGTGAAGTTCCCCATCAAGAATTTCCGTTTCAATGAAAGCCCGATCATTATGCTGAACAACGTGGATGAGCTCGGTAAAGCCGTTCGCAGCGGCAGTTGCATACTGCCGCCCATGCGCATCCGCGATTTCACGTTCACCTCGCTGTCCGATGCCATATAATGTACTGTAACACATAAAACCAACAACGTGAAACGACGTGATTTTCTAAACTATTCGGGCATGGGCGCCGCCGGTATGATCTTGCAGGGACTGCCGGTAATGGGTAATATTATCCGGCCCGAAGAGGCCCTGAACCCCGGCGCCGATACAGCCAAAAAGAAACAGATGGCCGATGTGGCGCTGAACGCCGCGCGCTCCAAAGGCGCTACCTATGCCGATGTCAGGCTTGGCCGTTACCTGAACCAGTTTACGGTAACGCGCGAAGACAAAGTGCAGAATATCGTCAACACCGAATCGTACGGCATGGGTATTCGCGTGATCGCGAATGGAAGCTGGGGTTTTGCCGCCACCGACCAACTCGATAACGACAGCATCGCCAAAGCCGCGGCCATGGCCGTTTCCATTGCAAAAGAAAATGCGCGCCTGCTGAAAGAGCCCGTACAACTGGCGCCCCAGAAAGGCTTCGGCGAAGTGAGCTGGAAAACACCCATCGAGAAGAACGGTTTTGAAGTGCCGGTCAAAGAAAAGGTCGACTTGCTGTTAGGCGTGAACGATGCGGCGATGAAAGCCGGCGCCAATTATATTACTTCACTGCTGTTCCTGGTGAACGAGCAGAAATATTTTGCATCGACCGAAGGGTCTTATATCGACCAGGATATTCATCGCATCTGGCCCGCATTCTTCATTACCAGGATCGATGCGGCCACCGGCAAGTTCGAAACCCGCAACTCACTGAGTGCACCTTCGGGCATGGGTTGGGAGTATCTTGCTGCCAGGCCTGCCGACAAAATCAAAAGCGTAACTACCCTGTATCGCAACAGCTATGACATGCTCGAAGATGCCAGGCTCGCGGGGCAGCAGGCCGGCGACAAGCTCAAGGCGAAATCGGTGGAACCGGGCAAGTACGACCTGATCCTCGATCCATCGCATCTCTGGCTTACGATTCACGAGTCGGTGGGCCACCCGACAGAGCTTGACCGCGTACTGGGATATGAAGCGAACTTTGCCGGCACCAGCTTCCTTACGCTTGATAAGTGGCAGTCGAAAAAATTCAACTTCGGCAACAAGCTTGTCAACATCAAGGCCGACCGTTTACAACCCGGTTCGCTCGGCGCGATGGGTTATGACGATGAGGGCGTGAAATGCGGCCAGTGGGACATCATCAAAGACGGGATCCTGGTCAACTACCAGACCATCCGCGACCAGGCGCATATACTGGGCCTCAAAGAATCGCAGGGCTGCTGTTATGCCGATAGCTGGAGCAGTGTGCAGTTCCAGCGGATGCCCAATATCAGCCTGCAGCCGGGTAAGGAAAAGAAGAGCATCGATGACCTGATAAAGAACGTCGAAAAGGGGATTTATATCATCGGCGACGGATCGTTCTCGATCGATCAGCAGCGGTATAATTTCCAGTTCGGCGGACAACTGTTTTATGAGATCAAAAATGGCAAGATTGCCGGCATGTTGAAAGACGTGGCCTATCAAAGCAATACCCAGGAGTTCTGGAATTCGGTGGGCGCTATTGCCGATGCAGGCGATTACCGTTTGGGAGGCGCCTTTGGCGATGGCAAGGGACAGCCGATGCAGTCGAATGCCGTATCGCACGGATCGTCGACGACCCATTTCAAGAATGTAAACGTTATTAATACAGCCAGAAAAATAGGATAGTATGCCGTTTTTAACAGAAGAGCAGGCAAAAGCGCTGATGACAAAAGTGCTGTCGTACTCCAAAGCCGACGAATGCGAAGTGAACCTGGGTTACAGCGATAACGGGAATATCCGTTATGCACGCAATGCCGTTTCTACCTCGGGCGCCATTGGCCAATCGTCGTTGGTGGTATCGTCGGCCTTTGGAAAAAAGCTTGGCGTGGCTACCATCAATGAGTTCGATGATGCATCGCTGGAAAAAGTGGTGCGCCGTTCGGAGGAGCTGGCCATGCTGGCCCCGGAGAATCCGGAATACATGCCGATGCTGGGCCCGCAAACGTATGCACCTGCAACCAAAACCTACGAACCTGCAACGGCCGCCATAGACGCCAGGTTCAGGGCCGATGCGGCACAGCAGAGCCTGAAAATTTCGGAAGACAACAAGTTGGTGGCAGCCGGCTTTTTGGAGCATGGCGCCGGTTTCAACGCCATGATGAACAGCAGGGGATTATTCGCCTACAATACCAGTACCAACGTCAATTTCAGTGTAACCCTTCGCTCGCCCGATGGGAAAGGGTCGGGTTACGCCACCAAAGGGTACACCGATGTCGGTAAGCTGGATGTGGCGGCGGCCACCCGTGTAGCTGCACAGAAAGCGGCGGCCTCGGTAGATGCCAAAGCGCTGGAACCCGGTAAATACACGGTCATACTTGAGCCGGCCGCCGGTGTGGTGCTGGTGGAATATCTCGGGCAGGGTATGGATGCACGGTCGACCGACGAAGGCAGGAGCTTCCTGAGCAAACCGGGCGGTGCTTCGAAGCTGGGTGAAAAGCTCATGGACGAGCGGGTGACCATTTATTCCGATCCGGCGAATCCTGCGTTGCCCACCGCGGTGTGGAACGGCGACGGCCGTCCGCAGGAAAAGATCACCTGGATCGAAAAAGGGGTGGTAAAGAACCTGTCTTATTCCCGCTACTGGGCCGACAAGAAAAAAGTGAAAGCGGTGCCCGGTCCTGACGCCTTTATTATGGAAGGTGGCAACCAGACACTGGAGCAACTGATTGCAACCACCGAGAAAGGAATATTGGTTACGCGTTTGTGGTATATCCGAATGGTCGATCCGCAGTCATTGCTGCTAACCGGCCTTACCCGCGATGGAACCTTTTACATTGAAAACGGAAAGATCAAATTCCCCGTTAAAAATTTCAGGTTCAATGAGAGCCCCGTGATCATGCTGAACAACCTTGATGCGCTGGGTATTCCGGAGCGCGTGGTAAGCGGTGAATCACAAACGCATGCGCTGATACCACCGATGCGGATAAGGGATTTCACCTTCAGTTCTTTATCGGACGCCATTTGACAGAAAACTGCTTTGGCAGACCTTATTTGCAGGGCGGGCGGGTCAACCACTCGCCCTTTTTTTAGGATAAAAAATGAAGCCGGAGTTCTCTAGAGCCCGGTGCTGCTCCCGAATTCACTATTCTCTTTTTGACAGGGGTGATAGCTTATAGGTCTAAAACCGAAAGTTATGACCAGTTATTTCTGCCGGCTGCTGTTGCTGCCGGTCTTTGCCCTCGGCGCCTGTGCATTGACGTCGAAGGGCGACAGGGTAAACATTGATTTCACCAAAGATCATCGTTATTACCGCCTGGTAGCTGCGGTGCCCGACGGCAGCAGCCGCGAGAAGCACAACCGCGACGATGCCGGCAACCTGGTGAGGAGGTTCGAATATGCCGATGGCGCCGAGTTTTTCATTGCCTGCCGCGATGGCAAAACGGCGCCTGTTATCGCGCTGGCAAACCTGGAAGACGGCATGGATGCCATCACGCAACTGACAGGCGCTCCGGGACGGGGTGTAGCCGCTGATGGCTCGTATTACAACCGGCAGGTGAGAGACGGGTTTATGATAGGCTACAACCATGTGTCTGCCGCAAAACGGGCGACATTTGAGCAAGCCCTGCAATCGGTGTCGATACAGCGGTAGACGTAATAGCTGCGCCTGCCGGAAAAATAATGGTAAATTTGGCGTTGGCTTTGCTGAAAAAAGGCGATTTCGCAGGATATGAATACACTGTTTGTAAAGAATATGGTTTGTAACCGCTGCATTATGGTAGTTCAGTACGAACTGGATAAGCTCGGCCTGGACGTTAAGCATATAACGCTGGGCGAAGTTACCCTTGCGAAAGCGCCGACCACCGGCGAGAAAGAAGCGCTGGAGAATGCCCTGGTGCCCTTGGGGTTTGAACTGATCGATGACAGGAAAAGCCGGATTATCGGAAAAATAAAAAGCATTATCATCGAGCTGGTGCATTACCAGGACAATGCGGCAGGGATCAATCTCTCCGGGCGGTTGAGCAGGGAGCTCCACCATGATTACAACTATTTGTCCAATCTCTTTTCGGAAGTGGAAGGCACCACCATCGAAAAGTATTTCATCGCGCAGAAAATTGAGAAGGTAAAAGAGCTGCTGGTGTACGATGAACTTTCCCTCACCGAAATTGCATCCCGGCTCAATTATTCAAGTGTTGCCTATTTAAGCAACCAGTTTAAAAAGGTTACGGGACTTACACCCAGTCACTTCAAACAAATAAAAGCGGAAAAGAGGAAGCCGTTGGACGAAGTGTGAAAAGAGTCTCGTGCCGGCCACCTACATAATCCTGCCATACCATCTTATTTCTTTTGCATCTTTCGGGCCGGCTTTTTGAACCAGCTTAATCGAGTTGTTTTCACCGAGTACACCCTCCCGGGATAAATAGTAGTTGGGATACATTACACTTTCAAGCGCAACAACACGAGCGCCGTTGTCGGATCTTAGAAAATGCCTTTTGAACAAGTGTGCTTTATCATTGCTTTTTGTTGAAGCCACTAACAGATATTCATCACTGAGACGGTTCGGGACGGCCTTCATGTATATGCTGGAAGCACTTTCAAGCTGGAAGTATACCAGGTTGTTTTCTACCATGGCAATCCACACACAATCGGGGGCATGTGCAGAGGCAAACAATCTCTCTACGGCAGCATCGTTCTTTTCCACCGCGGCGCGGCGAACTACGGTTCCCTGGGCGGAAAAATAATCATAGAAAGTATTGTCGTTGGGAATTTCCATTGCCATTACTACCCTTTGCGGGAACGACTCGATGGCGTAGGTGGGGGGAACACTTTTCTTTTTGCAACCCAGTACCAGTAAGATGATCGCAGGCAGTATATACTTTTTCATAAAAGAGGGCATATGTCTATAAAAATATCCCTCTCACCATACTTTATAGCTGAAAACCAGCAAGCGGTCGGTTTTTTCGAGGAAACGGCAAAATCATTCCTGTAAATCTTACAAATCAATTACATAAAACCATAACAACTCATCTGGCAGGGTTCGCCAATTTTGTATTGTTCAATCCATTGATTTATGACAATGCAAACCGTTAAAAAGACATTCCCTGTTTTGAATATGAGTTGCGCATCATGCGCGGTCAGTGTGGAAAGCATATTGAAATCTGCGGAAGGTGTTACGGATGCTGCTGTTAATTTTGCGGCAGCTACCGTTTCGGTTGAATATTTACCTGGTAAAACCAGCCCGGCGGCCTTGCGTAGAGCTGTGGAAGAGGTTGGGTATGATTTACTGGTCGACGAAGATGATGCGCAGCAGGATATGCTTGAAGCGCTGCACGAAAGGAAATACCGTGAACTAAAAACAAAAACGACCTGGGCGATCCTGCTGGCATTGCCTGTGGTTGTGATCGGCATGTTTTTTATGAACATGCCTTTTGCCAATGAAATAATGTGGCTTTTTTCCACGCCGGTAGTGCTCTGGCTGGGTAAGGACTTCTTCGTCAACGCCTGGAAGCAGGCAAAACATCGTTCTGCGAACATGGACACCCTGGTAGCCCTCAGCACCGGCATCGCTTATGTATTCAGTGTGTTCAATATGCTTTTCCCGGCATTCTGGCGCCAGCGGGGTTTACATGCCCATGTTTATTTTGAAGCGGCATCGGTGGTGATTGCTTTCATACTGCTGGGTAAGTTGCTGGAAGAGAAAGCCAAAGGAAAAACCTCGTCGGCCATAAAAAAACTTATGGGCCTGCAACCTAAAACCGTCCCTATAATACGGGACGACGGCACGGAAGAACAGGTGGCGATCGGGAGGGTGCAGGCAGGCGATATGATCCTGGTAAAGCCGGGTCAGAAAATAGCGGTGGACGGTATTGTCATAGCCGGTGATTCATATGTTGATGAGAGCATGCTGAACGGTGAACCGTTGCCTGTATTGAAACAGGAGAACGGAAAAGTATTTGCCGGCACCATCAACCAGAAGGGAAGTTTCCGTTTTAAAGCTCTGAAAGTGGGAAAAGAAACCCTGCTTGCCCAGATCATCCGGATGGTGCAGGATGCGCAGGGCAGTAAAGCGCCCGTGCAGAAAATGGTGGATAAAATTGCCGGTATCTTCGTTCCTGTGGTGATCGGTATTGCATTACTGACATTCGTGGTATGGCTGCTGCTGGGCGGGGATAATGGCCTGGTGCAGGGCCTGCTGGCCGCCATTACCGTACTGGTGATTGCGTGTCCCTGCGCCCTGGGACTGGCTACCCCCACCGCCATTATGGTGGGTGTGGGTAAGGGTGCAGAAAACGGTATCCTGATCAAGGATGCCGAAAGCCTCGAAAAAGCAAAAAATATAAATGCGGTGATTTTGGATAAAACGGGAACCATTACCGAAGGAAAGCCACAGCTAACGGGTATGAAGTGGCTGAACGATGATGATGCCGTAAAAAATATCCTGTTCAGTATGGAGCAGCAGTCGGAGCATCCTTTGGCGGAAGCCATTGTAAAGCACCTGGAAGGCGCGGAGTCAGTTCCCCTGTCTGCCTTCGCCAGCATCACCGGTAAAGGCGCGAAAGCCGTTCATCGCCAGGAAACCTATTACGCCGGCAATAAAATGCTGCTGGCAGAAAACAATATCGCTGTAGCGAACGACCTGGAACAACAGGCCGATGAATGGAGCAAACAGTCGAAAACCATTGTCTGGTTTGCCAACAGCCGGCAGGCGCTTTCAGTGGCTGCTATTGCAGATCAAATCAAAGACACGTCGGTACAGGCCATTAAAGTGATGCAGGATATGGACATCGACCTGTACATGCTTACCGGAGACAACGAGGCGACGGCCAGGGCAATAGCGCTGCAGACCGGAATAAAACACTACAAAGCAGGCGTGCTGCCGCAGCACAAGGCCGATTTTGTACGCGAACTGCAACAGCAAGGCAAAACCGTCGCCATGGTGGGCGATGGTATCAATGACAGCACGGCACTGGCAACGGCAGATGTGAGCATTGCCATGGGAAAGGGCAGCGATATTGCGATGGATGTAGCAAAAATGACCATTATCTCGTCGGATCTTACCAAAATACCGCAGGCGATTAAGCTGTCAAAACAAACCGTGTCCACCATTAAGCAGAACCTGTTCTGGGCATTTATATATAACCTGATCGGCATTCCGCTGGCGGCAGGTTTGCTGTATCCAATCAATGGATTCCTCTTAAACCCAATGATCGCGGGCGCCGCTATGGCATTGAGCAGCGTAAGCGTGGTAAGCAACAGCTTGCGGCTGAAATGGAAAAATTAGTTTATACAACTGTTTAAAAAAAACATCAAATGAAAAAGCTGGTATTGGTAATGACCATTGCGCTGATTGGGTTTTCCGCCTTTGCGCAAAACACAGACGTCCTGGTGAATCACTACGTACAGGTAAAAAATGCTTTGGTAAACAGCGATGGAAAATTGGCTGCTGCGGCGATTGTAAAGCTGTACGAAGGTATAAAGAGTGAAGCGGAATTTGCACGGCAGCCAGGCCTGCTGAAAGCTGCCGAAAAGCTCAGGCAGGCGGGTAATGACATCGATAAGCAAAGGGCTGCTTTTAACGACGTTTCTGCCCTGGTATGGAAGCTGGTAAAGGCATCTGACAACGCAGGCCAGGCAGTTTATTACCAATACTGCCCCATGAAAAAGGCTTATTGGCTGAGCACGGAGAAAGACATCAAAAATCCCTACTATGGGTCTGCTATGCTGACCTGCGGTAAGGTGGAAGATTCAAAACCGGCTTCGCAAAACTAACCCTTCCCGATGCAGTATAACCGTGTATGTACAGGCAGGCTGCTGTTGCCGATGCTGGTTTTTCTTTTTGTTGCGCAGGCAGGCATAGCCCAGAAACTGGTTCACTACGAGCTGTATGTAAAAGATACCCTGGTGAACTATGCCGGCAAGGAGAAAAGAGCGATAGCGGTAAACGGTCAGATTCCTATGCCGACGCTCGAATTCACCGAGGGCGATACCGCCGAGATCGTTGTGCACAACCAGTTGAAAGAAAGCACCTCCCTGCACTGGCACGGCGTATTCCTGCCCAATAAGGAAGATGGCGTGCCTATGCTTACCCAGATGCCTATTGAGCCGGGCGCCACTTATACCTACCGCTTTCCGGTTATTCAGCATGGAACGCACTGGTACCATTCACATTCGGGCATGCAGGAGCAGATCGGCATGTATGGTAGCTTTATTATGCATAAAAGAGCAGGCGACGAAACACGCAGGCAAGGAATTGACGACCTGCCCACCGTGCCCATTATACTGAGCGAATGGACCAACCTGGATCCCGACAATGTACACCGTATGCTGCACAACGCCAGCGACTGGTTTGCGATTAAAAAAGGAGCAACACAAAGTTATGCCGAAGCCATTCGAGGCGGTCATTTCAAAACCAAGGTTACGAATGAGTGGAAACGTATGCTGGCAATGGATGTAAGCGATGTATATTATGACCGGGTGCTGATGAACGGCGCACCTGTTACCGGTATAAAGAATATTGACGGGAAGTCGTTAAAGGCAGGCGATAAAGTGCGGCTGCGTATTTCTAATGGCGGTGCATCGTCTTATTTCTGGTTACGGTACGCGGGTGGTAAAATTACCGTGGTGGCCAGTGATGGCAATGACGTAACGCCGGTGGAGGTGGACAGGCTGCTTATCGCTGTATCCGAAACATACGATGTGGTGGTAACCATTCCCGAAAATGGCAAGGCGTATGAATTTATGGCTACGACCGAAGACCGGACTCAGTCGGCAAGCTATTTTATTGGTGATGGGGAAAGGCAATATGCAGGCCCAATGCCCCGCCTGAAATATTTCGAAGGTATGAAGATGATGAACGGTATGATGAAAATGAACGGCGACCTGGATGATATGGGCATGCAGATGAGCCTGAATCAAATGGATATGAACAGGGTAATGTATCCGGAAGCGGACAAGGGGGAGACAACGCTCCATTATGCCATGCTGAAATCACCGTATAATACCAGCCTGCCGCAGCATGCGCCGGTGAAGGAGCTGAAATTCACCCTTACCGGCAATATGAACCGGTATGTATGGAGCATGGACAACCGGGTAATGGCAGAAACCGATAAGATACCCGTTAAGCAGGGAGAAATACTGCGGATCATCCTGCATAACAATTCGATGATGCGTCACCCGATGCACCTGCACGGCTTTGATTTCCGGGTGCTGAACGGGCAGGGTGAAAATGCGCCGTTGAAAAATGTGATCGATATCATGCCGATGGAAACCGACACCATCAGCTTTCTGGCCAATACTGCGGGTGACTGGTTTTTTCATTGTCATATCCTCTACCACATGATGGCGGGTATGAACAGGGTGTTTGCCGTAGGCGATTATGAAAACCCGAACCTGCCCGATAAGAAAAGGGCCTACCGGGCCCTGCAACGGGAAAGCAACAGGCCGCACCTGATGGCGCAAAGCGATTTCGCCAGTAACGGCATCGACGGAGAAGCGATGCTGATGAATGCCCGGTACAGCCTGGGCACCGAATGGCGTTTGGGTTACAATAACATGCACGGGTACGAAGTGGAAACGCACCTGGGGCGGTATATCGGTAAAATGCAATGGCTGATGCCGTTCATCGGCTTCGACTGGCGATATCGTACAATGGGCATAGACGAGCATGAGAAGAACCTGTTTGGGCAGGTGAATAAAAAAGACAACCGGGCAGCCTTCAGCCTGGGGGTTATGTACACGTTGCCGATGCTGGTTAATGTACAGGCGGAGGTATACCACGACGGTATCTTCCGCCTGTCGATGATGCGGGAAGACATACCGGTGTCCAAAAGACTAAGAGCGGGATTTATGGTGAATACCGACCTGGAATACATGGCCGACCTCCGGTACATCCTTACCCGGCATATCAGCATCCGTACGCACTACGACAGCGATATGGGATTCGGCGCGGGCCTTACACTTACTTATTGAATAAAAAACATACAATGGAAAACAAGCGTCTTCAATTCAAAACAAACATCAATTGCAGCGGCTGCGTGTCGAAAGTGAAACCCGCCCTGGATACGGTCGCCGGCATTGCCGGATGGGATGTGGACATCGCCGGCAGCGATAAGATACTTACTGTGCAGTCAAAAGGAATTACGAAAGAAGAAGTGGTTGCTATCATTCAGGCAAAAGGCTTTAAAGCCGAACCGCTGTAGAGGTCGCCGGGACCATGCAATTACTTGTACGCCGTCGGCATAACGAGTGTAGTGGGGTGGTTGCACGTATGGTCGATGCTTACCGGGATGCCCGCACCCTCGTTTATGCGTTGGAGAATAACTGGTGGAATGAAGTAATGCCGTTTACAGAGCCATTATCGGTGATGACGGAAAAAGGAATGCTGATCTGTTGACCGCTGGCCAATTTTTTAATCTTCAGGGTTTTGTTGTTCAACTCTTCCGAACCAAGTACAATGATATAAGGAATCCCTTTCTTTTCGGCATATTTGAACTGTTTGTCAAACTTGCTGTTCTCATGGAATATTTCGGTTCGGATGCCCGCCGACCGCAAGACCCGCGCCAGGCGGAAAGCGGCTTTTGATTCTTCGGAACCCAGGTTAAAGAACAATACTTCGGTGCCCACTTCCACTTCAGCCGGGAACAGCTTTAGCTCTTCCATCACATCGTAGATCCGGTCAACCCCGAAGCTGATGCCTACGCCGGGGATATTCGGCACACCGAAAAGACCCGTCAGGTCGTCGTAACGGCCACCACCACCGATGCTGCCCATCTGCACGCCAACAGCCCTGACCTCGAAGATGATGCCGGTATAATAGTTGAGCCCGCGGGCCAGCGTAAAATCGAGTGCCAGGCTGGCGGGGGCGTCGTGGTCAAGTACGAACTGCAATTCCGCCAGCCCTTTTTTCGCCTGGCCGCTATCACCCAGCAGCCGGCCGATGGCTGCCAGCTTATCGGTATTGGAGACAACAGACGATTGCTCACCCGTCGACACCTGCAGGAATTGCGCAATCTTCTCCCACTGCGCTTCGGTGAGTCCGCGTTGCAGGATTTCTTCCTTCACTTTCTCGATGCCTATCTTGTCGAGCTTGTCGATCGCCACGGTGATATCGGTCATTTTATCGCTGCCGCCGCAGGCGTCCGCCAGGGCGGCCAGCAGCTTGCGGCTGTTGATCCTGATTTCCACGGGAATACCTAACCGCTGAAACACCGATGCGTATATAGCCGCCAACTCCACCTCGTTGAGCAACGATACGCTTCCCACCACGTCGGCATCGCATTGGTAGAACTCGCGGTAACGGCCTTTCTGCGGCCGGTCGGCGCGCCATACCGGCTGCATCTGGTAGCGCTTATACGGCATGGTTAGCTGGTGGTGGTTCATCGCCACATAACGTGCGAAGGGAATGGTGAGGTCATACCGCAGCGCGCGTTCTGTAATGTCTTTGCTGCTAAGGCCGTTCAGTATTTTTTCACTGAATGCCACCGCCGCCTTATCGCGGTTCTTCGGATCAGCCAGGCCGTTGTTCAGTATTTTGAAGATCAGCTTATCGCCTTCTTCGCCGTATTTGCCCATCAGGGTGTCGAGGTTTTCCATGGCGGGCGTTTCCAGCGGCTGGAAGCCGTACGCTTCGAACACCGAACGGATGGTATTGAAAATATGATAGCGTTTACGCACGGTATCGGAACCGAAATCGCGGGTGCCGGAAGGTATGCTGGGCTTAGACATATTGCGAGCGGATGGTTTGGGTTATGAGTTGATCGCAGGCGGCTTCGATCATATCGTACACTTCGTGGTAGCCGGGCTCGGGGCCATACCAGGGGTCGGGCACGTCCATCTGTTTACCGGGAAACAGCACATCCATCAGTAAACCGGTTTTGCCGGCGTCGAACCGGTCGCCGCTGATCCGACGCATATCATCGATCACATCTTCTGCCATGGCATAGATAAAATCGAAGCGTGCAAAATCGTCTGCTGTAAACCGCCTGGCGCGCTGCCCGCTGATATCGAGCCCGCGCGCCCGCGCCACTTTCTGCGACAAGCGATGCGGCGCTTCTCCCACATGGTATCCATTGGTACCGGCACTGTCTACCTGCCAGTCCAATCCCGCCGCATCGGCCTTCTGCTGCAAAATGCCCTCCGCCAGCGGGCTCCGGCAAATATTACCCAGGCACACCATCAAAATCTTCATGGCCGCAAAAATATGGAATGGCGGCGGGTGTGAATCATATAAATGTGGTTTGAGGTTTGAAGTTTGAGGTTTGAAGTGGGTCTCCAGCGCGCGGGGCAATGCTTCTCTTAACCTCTTATTTCAGGCATATGTCTGCATAGCGGCAGCACCTCAAACCTCAAACTTCAAACCTCAAACCAATCACCATGTCTCCCGAAAATATTTTACGCAGCGACGCACTCGACATTCTTTTTGAAAACAGGAACAAACAATATGGCGCTTATGAGCTGAGAAGGCACTACGATAACCGGCTGGGGTATGGATTGATGGGAATGGCCCTGTTTGCCGGGCTGCTGTGTGTTTTTGCTTTTTGGAAGAAGCCACCGAAAGGCCCTGTTGTTTTTACGATGCCAATTGTCGATACGATCCGGTTGCAGCCGCCGCCACAACCACCGGTGGCCGAACCGCCGAAATCCGTGTTGCCGGCGCGGCAGGCAGCAACCGTTAAGAGCCCGCCGCCGGTGATTGTGCCCGACAACCAGGCCGATAAAACAGAAGTACCGGCGGTGGATGACCTGGTCAATAAACAGATCGGTACCGCGAACATCGACGGACCTGTACCCGGCGACATCGTACAGCCACCCGTGGCGGCCGGTGCCGGCACGGCACCGGCTCCCGAACCGCCGGCGATTTCCGCGCCGGAAGAACCCCGGCACAGCGCCTCGGTAATGCCTGCTTTTCCCGGCGGACAAGACGCCCTCCGGCGCTGGCTGTCGCGCAACCTGCGCCCCCAGGAGGGGCAGGAAGAAGGCCGGCGGATCAAAGTAGTGGTGCGTTTTGTGGTGGGGCCCACCGGCGCCATCGACCATATCCAGTTGACCCAGGAAGCCGGAGAACCGTATGATAATGAGGTATTAAGAGTTATAAAAAAAATGCCTGCCTGGAAACCGGGGCAGCAAGACGGCCGGCCGGTGGCCGTTTGGTTCAGCATCCCGGTAATTTTTGAGACCGGGCTGTAGCAGAATTTGTCTATATTGCCCACTCCCTAAAAAGACCAGATGCACACTGACCAGCAAGACAACCGGCGCAAAAGACACAGCCTGCGGCGCTCCATATTGGATTACGGCATGGGCGCCACCATTCTCCTGGTCGGGATCTTCTTCCTGGCGGCCGGCCGGCTGGGCTTCGATTTCGCGTTGGCGCCGGCGTTCCGGAATGCTTTCGCGGTTCTTTGCATCATCTATGGGAGCTGGCGCATTTACCGGGGTTATAAAAAGGATTATTATACCGATTAAGACGAAAAGCGTATATGCGGCAAGGTTTGAGATATTGGTTATTGCTTATGGCGGCGTTGGTGGTGGCGGGGAGTTGCAACAATGGCCCCGTGGTGTACAGAACCGACACGCTTAAAAGCGGTACTATTCATATAAGTGTCGACGAGTCGTTTAAACCTGTGATCGATTCGCAGATCAAAGTATTCGAAGCCACCTTTCCCGACGCGAAAGTGATCGCGCATTATAAACCCGAGGCTGATTGTCTGAAAGACCTGCTCGTAGACAGTATCCGCCTGGTGATTGTAACGCGTGGCCTGTTGCGCGAAGAAGAAAAAGCGATGAAAGACACTCTTTCCTTTATACCGCCACAGGGTAAAATTGCCCTCGACGCCGTAGCCCTGCTGGTGAACAAGCAAAGCAAGGACTCACTTCTGGACATGGACCAGGTGCGGTCGGTGTTGGAAGGTACCGGCAAATTGCCCCTGCGGCCGGTGATGGACGGTCTTAGCGCCACCAGCACGGTACGGTATGCCATCGACTCGATATTGAAGGGTAAACCCCTCGGTAAGAATGTAACGGCAGCCACTTCCAGCCAGGGTGTGATCGATTATGTGGCCGAAAATAAAGACGCCCTGGGGTTTGTAGGTGTAAGCTGGATCGGAAATCCTGAAGATAGTACCATG
>JBDHYM010000024.1:0-23677 GCA_039811405.1 Flavihumibacter sp.
GGAACTGTTCCATCAGCCGCTCCCATTCCTGCACCCGGGGGTTGGCGGCATCGGCGGTAGCCTTGGCCCCGAAGCTAAAACCGGGAAGGGCCTCGATGATCATGAACAGCCGGTTGGCCGTTCGGTAAATCTCCATATCGGCAATGCCCGCATCGTAAATGGAAGCTTTTATTTCCGGCCATACATTGGCATGATATGCATCGTATAAGCGGATCGCCTCGGGGTCGTCACGCAGGTCTAACGCCAGGCAATACCGGTTCATTGAAGTTCGATTTTAAGCACGGTATCGTTCGGGTCATGCGACAGGGCGGATAAGCCGCCCAGGGCCAGGGTTCCTTTCTTGAGGCTCGCGCCGGTGTATTTTTCGCCCGTGGCCAGTACCGTTGCCTGGCGGATCTTCTTAAAAGGCAATTGTTCCAGCGTCACCGCATCGGCGCCCGCATCGAGCAGGTGCACGTACAGGGTATTCGCCTTCCGCGTGGTGGTTCCCCAGGGATATAGCTTCGCATCGGTAGCACTGGTGCCGTAAATGCTTTCTGCGTTCTTCTGCATCCACGCCCCTACACTGTCGAGCACCTGAACAAATTCGGGCTGCACCACACCATTGGGCATCGGTCCGATATTAAGCAGCAGGTTGGCGCCCAGCCCGGCATCTTTTACCAGCAACTGCACTATCTGCTTAGTGGTTTTATAAGTGCCGTCAGTAATATTAAATCCCCATGAATTGTTGATGGTTTCACAGGTTTCGAGCGGCAGGCTTGAAACGCTTTTGGTATCGGTGCCCCAGCCGGTGGTATTATGCCCCGGCAGATCTTTCTCAAACATCTGGAAGTCTTCTCCCTCGATGGGCATCAGGTGGTGGTTGTTACCTACCAGCGCGTGCGGCTGCAACTGGTGAATAAGCCCGTATATCTCCGGATAGTGCCAATCGACCTTGCTGGCGCCCTCCCACTTTTTAGTGGCTTCGTTAAACGCCACCTGGTCCCAGTGACCATCGAACCAGATACCGGCAATGGGGCCATAATTGGTCAGCAGCTCGGTAAGCTGGTTTTTCATGAACTGGATATAGTCTTCCCATTTGCCTCTTTCCGTTCTGCCGGTTCCCTGGCCGGTGCGGCCAGTCCAGTATTGGTAATCGGTGCGGTACCAGTCGAGCAGCGAGTAATACAGGTACAGTTTGATCCCCTGGCGCTGGCATTCTTCCGACAGGGCCTTCAATACATCTTTCCCATAAGGCGTATTGGTGATCTTCCAATCGGAATATTTCGTGTCCCAGTTGCTGAAACCGTCGTGGTGCCGGGTAATGAAAGTGATGTATTTCATACCGGCGTTTTTGGCTGTCGCCACCCAGGCGGCAGCGTCAAAGGCAGCGGGATTGAAAATGGCCTGCAGGCGTTGATAATCGTTTACCTTGATGTTGCGGTTATTCATTACCCATTCACCATCTCCCAGTACGCTGGAAGCGCCCCAGTGAATGAACATGCCGAAGCGGTCGGCCTGGAAGCCGGCCCGCGCCGCAAGGTTTTCGGGCGTCGGCTGATAAGTTTGTGCCACCAGCCATTGACCAGCAGCCAGCAAAGCGATTGTTAGCATTTTTTTCATATTCCTAATGTAGCTGATTCAATGATTGTATGATGCTCCGAAAGCAGGTATTTTCAGGCTGGCGGCCATTTTCTTTCCGCCGCCGTGCGGGCACAATATTTGAAAAGCAGAAACAGATGGGGGCGCTGCCCGTTCCGCAAAAACCAATGGCCGCAAAGCGGCGATTGTTCATTATAGGTTGTGTATCAGGAAGACCGTTCCGTTCACCGGAACGGCTTTCTTATTTTTGGGGATGACCCGGTTTACCGCGCTGTTTTCGCTGTTATTGTTTTGTACGCCTCCTGGATCCGGTCCCGGAGATTTGTCGGGCGTGGCTTCGCGTATTGCCGACGGCGACACCTTTACCCTGCTGACGCCCGCCCAAAAAACGGTCCGCATCCGGCTGAACGGCATCGATGCACCCGAAAAAAACCAGGATTTCTACCGCGTGTCGAAAAGCGCGCTGGCCAACATGCTGGCCGGTAAAACCATTCGGATAACCGTTGCCGGTAGCGACCGGTATGGGCGGGTATTGGGCGAGGTCTATACGCCGGGCAATGACAGCTCGGTGAACCTTCGCCTCGTGGCGCGCGGACTTGCCTGGCATTTCACCCGGTATTCGGCAAACGCTGCGCTGGCGGCGGCTGAAAAACAGGCACGGGTACAACGATTGGGTTTATGGCGGCAGCCGCAACCCGTAGCGCCCTGGGTATTCAGGAAGAAGAAAACACAGGCGGCCCCTAAATCACCATCGCGGCAAATCGCCTACCAAACCTCGATATAATCAAGGTCCACGCCTGGCTGGTTCCCTCCATGACGGGTAATGTATATATAGTTGGTACCTGCATTCAGATCAACCTCGCTCGTTATGGTTTCCCAATAGCCGCCTCTTGCCGGCCGCAGGGAAACGCTGCTGTTATTCGTTTTAACCTCCAGCACAGCAGCACTCTGATTTCCGCTTTTACACTTCAACCTCAACTGGTGTTTTCCCGGCTTTACAACATCAACAGCGATCAGCACCGCAGACCCGTCCTGGTCCATGGCAACGTAGCTGCTTCCGCTGGCCGCTTTTCCAGCGGCAGTGCGCTTCTCGGCCCCATTCATCAGTGTTCCCACCTCTGCCTCGTATTTACGGGTATTGTTGGTTATTCTTATCACTTTGCACGTATGCGGGGCCAGGCTGGTTGAAAAGGCGTTTGAATAGTTTCCCAACGTTTTATGCGACCAGAGATCATGCACCTGGTATTTTGCATTTTTCGTTAACCCCAGCGTTGCAACAAAATCTATCTTACGCTCCTGCACGGTTTCCTCCCTGTTGAACAATCCGGCTATCCAGTCTCCGTTCGGCAGTTGCCCGATCCAGGTTGAGCTGTTGGCAATGTCGTGCAGATCATTGCTGACGGGCTTTCCCGCAAACCCCAGGTCGTTCAGTGCAAGAAGCGCCTCATTTTGATAAAGCCAGGCGTCGTTACCGATCGTATTAAACTGGTCTGCAATGGCAATCGGTGACCCGGTGATCGCCAGCAATGAGATATGGAATTTTTTCTCCTCTTCCGTCTGCAGCGTATTGATCCTGGTAAAGTCTCCGTCCAGCACCATCTGGTCCCGGCCGCCTATATCTGCAAATTTTACAAAGCCATCGAAGGTATTGGGATATTGCGGCCAGTTACGCTTGGATTCGCCCCTTCTTCTATTGCTCGTGAACGTCCAGCCTCCGTCAAAACAATCGTCGCTTATCCGGATCATATCGCCGTATTTCAGTTCAGTGGCCGCGTGGTCAAAACAGTTCGGCATAACCAAACTAAGCATCATGGTACTGTCGGCGGCCTCCCGCATCCATTGAAGGGCTTTGTTATATTTTTCAGTACCATAATTGTTCTCATAGTTTTCCAGGAAATCGATTCGCAGGAAATTCACCCCCATGTTCTTAAAATAGCGGATATAGCCCTGAACCCACTCCTTTGCGCCGGGCTTGTCGACATCCACCCAATGCAGTTCGATGTTAAAAGGAACAGGGCCCGTGATATCCCTGCTCCTGTAATTCGTTCCTATAACCGGCAGGTTGTTCTCATAAGCCGTCCTGGTCAGCCAAAGGGGATTGTAATAAACACCCATTTTCATTCCCTTATCCGCAATGTATTTAGCCCAATACGCAAAGCCGTATTGCCAGTCGCTGTTGTATTTAGTGACGAACCCGTTCCCATCCAGGGTCTGGGCACCTTCTATCCATCCATCATTGCTGATCATGTCATACCCGTATGCCTTGAAGTTTTCGTCCACCCAGTCGATGTTCTGTTTCCAGATATCTTCCGGCAGGGGCTTATTGTTTACCCAGCAATACTCGTATGCGATCCAATACCGCGGACCACTGCCGTTTTTCCTTGACTGCGGAATATCATGGTATGTCTTTTTTGCGGCCGTTCGGTGAGCCGCCTCCTGCGCATTCACCGGTAATGTGCCGTTGAACAATATGCCGGCAATGAAGATTCGCAATAGGTGTCTTCTCATCTGTCAATATTTACTTGTAACCCGGTTCAGCATTTCTAATAACCGGGGTTTTGTACCAGGTTGGGGTTGGCGTCCAGTTGTTCTTTAGGAACAGGATAAAGCTGGCGGAAGGCTTCGTCGGTATACGGCTTGAAAATAGTGGGATCGTTGTACCGCCCGAACCTGATTTTATCAGACCGTCTCCAGCCTTCCATGAAAAGTTCCCGGCCTCTCTCATTCATCAGTTTTTCCGCATCGAGGCTGTTAAACGGATCAACTCCTGCCCGCTGCCTGAACAGGTTTACGAGCTGAACCGATTCTGCGTTTGCCGGGTTTAGTCTCCAAAGCGCCTCCGCTTTCATAAGGAGGATATCCGAGTAACGGAAAACAAAGAAATCACTGTTAAGAAACCCGTTGGTGCCCTTTTCAACTTCCCATTTTACTATCCGTGCGCCCGATTGCCTCGCTGTATTGTAGAGGGAGATGAAAGTAGGTGTGAGATTCACCCACGGATCGCCATCAATCGCGGGATCTTTCTCATAACCCGGGTCCAGCAGCTTCTCGCCCGTAGCCGTGTACTGCGGCCCCCAGAGAAGATTGTCTTTTTTCCTGGTATCCTTATCCTCGTATAAATTGAAAAAGTCTGTTTGTGCCGACAATCCGTTCCAGGGTTGCTGGGTCATCAGAAATGTTTGCACATGCGATGGATGCAGGCTGATCAACGGCAGGAACCAGGTCCATTGTGTATAGGTTTCATCGAACGGTATGGCAAATATTGCTTCGGTGGAATTCTGGTTCTGCGCAACGAAATTGTCCTTGTAATTGGCCGTAAGGCTGAACTTGTTTGAATTGATGATTTCGTTTGTTGCTTCCAGCGCTTTTTCCCATTGCGGTGTTCCGCTATATACAGCCGCGTTCAGGTATAGCTTGGCTAAGATCGATTGAGCCATCCAGTAGTTGGCGCGTCCGTAAGTATTGGGGGTGTTTTCGCGGGAAAGATTGCCAAGGTTGTCTTTCACTTCTTTTTCAATGAAATTGTAAACGTCGATCCTGGAGCTGGTTTTTGGCAGATAATCTTTGGGCACGTCGAATTTGTCTACAATCGGTACGTTTCCCCATTCGTCGATCAGCCACAAGTACCACAATGCCCTTATTGTTTTTACCTCTGAAATATACGATTTGTATTTCTCGGGGTCTATTTCTTCGAGCTGGTAAATTAGCCGGTTGCAGATATTGATCTGCCCGTAAAAAGAACTCCAGGTGCCGGCAAAGAACCGGTTATTCGCAATCCATTTGTGATCGGTCATTTGCTGATCCTGGCCATCGCCCGCCCAGTCGCCCCCTGTTCTTCCTACAATCGCCACCTCATCGGTAGTGCAGTAAATCGTCCACAGGTTTCCAAAGCCCTGAAATTCTCTCAGTCCGCTGTAAGCGGCGCCCAATGCCGACACAATCTCCTGTTCGGTTTTCAGAAAATTGTCGTTGCCCAATTGGCTATACAAAGGCTCTGCCAGCTTCGTGCAGCCATTAAAAAGAGGGGTGGCGCAAAGCAACCCGAATAGTATGTGTTTTATATTGAGGATTCTCATGTTAGCAGTTTTAGAGTGAAATATTAAGTCCGATGGTGAATGTTTTGGTGGTCAGCCAGCTATTGCGCGGCTCTACACCCGGGGCCAATACATTTCCATCGCTGTCGGTATAGCGGGGTTCGGGATCAACCCCCGTGTACTTTGTCAGGTAGAACAGGTTCTGCCCGGAAGCAAACAATCGCAAGCTTGAAATAACTCCGTTAGCGGGGACTTTGACATTATAACCCAACGACAGGTACTCCAGCTTTGCAAACGATCCTTTTTCCAGGTAATAGCTATTGTAAGCGGCGGGTCCTTTATAGTTAGGATCGAAGTATTTTGTGTTTACAAGATTATACGAGCTGATCCTCGAAATCTGTTCAAACATCGTGCGGTTCAAATTCACCAGGTCATGGCCATATACACCCCGCATGAATACATTCAGATCAAACCTTTTGTAGCTAAGTGTATTTGACCAGCCCCATTCGCCTTTGGGCAATCCGCGCCCAATAATCGTCATGTCTTTTTCATCAATGGTATTGTTCTTGTCAATATCCCTGATAATATACTTTCCTGCTGCATCCACCCCTTCGTAAACCCATCCGAACATTTGGCCGACGGGTTTCCCTTCTTCAACCCTCACCGTATTGCCGGTAAGCGGCGCCGGCAAACCTCCTACTTCCCGCACACCGTATTTTATATCTCCCATTGAAAGAGAAACGACTTTTGTGTTGTAGGTGGAGAAATTAACTTTCGTATTCCAGTTGAGCCGATTTGTTTTTACCACCTGGTAGTCGAGTGAAATTTCGATCCCCGTGTTCTTTAGTTGTCCGGCGTTGAGCACGGTTGTGGGAAACAAATTGGGTGGAACGGGAACATTGAGCGTGATCAGCGCATCTTTGGTATTGCGGCTGTAAAAATCAACGGTTCCGTTGAGTCTTGCACCAAAAGCACTGAAATCCACGCCGAAATCGATCTCTGATTTTGTTTCCCATTTCAGGTCGGGGTTGGGGTTGCTCTGCGGAGAATACACCGGTGTAAACACGCCATTATACAGGAAATAGCTGGGCGATGATCCCGGCCCGTACAATTGTTGCGACAGGTAGCTTTGTCCCGGCAGCGCGCCGGTAACGCCATAGCTGGCACGCAGCTTAAGCTGGTCCACGCTGGGGATATCAAGCAGGCGGCCGATATCTGCAGCCAGGCTGATGCCGGGGAACAATCCCCATTTATTCCCTGCGCCGAAACGCGAAGAGCCTTCTTGCCGCAAAGAAGCCGACAAGTAATAAATATTGTTGTAGTTAAGATTCACCCTTCCGAAAAACGCGGCCAGCTTATTGTTCTCTTTAACACTGGTGGCAATGGCCTTTCCATCGGCAAAGTCTTTGGCGGCGGCGAAATTATTGTAGCCGAAGGCGTCGGTCAGGAAATTACCGGCCTGCGTAAAAAAGTTTTCGGTAGTGAAATCCTGGTACGAATAGCCCGCCAGGAAGGTGGCGGTCAGGTCGTTGAATGTTTTGCTATAGTTGCCGGTAAATTCGAAGAGGTCGCTTTTGGAATTGTTATTGCCCCGGCTGGCCAGCCCGTTCCTGTCTACGCCACTGCCATAATAGCTGTATTTGCTGATATACTGGCCGTTGGTGACATTGTCGCTGTTCCTGGCGAAACGAACAGAAGCCACCAGGTTCTTTACCAGTTCGTAATCAGCTTTCAGGTTATACATCAGTCGGGTGGTGACCTGGTTGCTGATATTCTGTTCAATAATGCCAACGGGATTGTACAGCTCATGCACCTCCGACTGGAAATAGCCCCCGTATTTCAGATAAGCATTGTCTGCCGAGTGAATCGGTGCGGTGGGCGGCATGGCCACTGCCGCTCTGAACGCATCGTCAAATCCCAATGCGGCATCCCTCGACTGCAGCGACAGGTTAAAGGTCAGCGTAAGGCGATCGCGCAGGGCTTTCTGGCTGAGGTTGAGCCTGGCGCCGAGTTGCTGAAAGCCTGCCGTCTTTAAAATACCTTCCACATTCCTGTAATTGACCGAGGCCATATATTTTGTTTTGTCGGAGCCCCCCGATAAAGACAGGTTGTGCGTATGGGAAATGGCATTACGCGTTATTTGGTTGAGCCAGTTCGTATTGCTGCCATAGTCTGTACCGCCGTTTGCCAGGTAGGTTTGCTTGTCCATCACAGGCAGGTACCTGTTTTTGGTTTCGGACGATGCATACCCATTGTATTCCACCCTGGTTTTTCCCTTTACGCCCGATTTGGTCGTGATCAGGATCACCCCTGAAGAGCCTCTTGTGCCGTAAATGGCAGCGGCGCCACCGTCTTTCAGCACGTCGACGGACGCAATATCATTCGGGTCGACGCTGTTCAGATCAACACCGATAATGCCGTCTACAATTACCAAAGGCTGGGAGCCGGCGCCCAAGGTCGATAAGCCCCGCAGTCTTATAGTATAGGTACCGTTGGGGTTGCCCTGTGGCGCCACAATGCTTAGTCCCGCTACCTTGCCCTGCAGCAACTGGGCGGGGTTGTTAATGGCGCCCTTATTGAGGTCGGCCGGGTTCAGATGGGTCACGGCATTGCTTACCTCCTTTTTGGCAACGGTTCCGTAACCAACCACCACCACATCTGCAAGCACCTGGTTCTCAACATTCAACGTTATTTCAAGGGGCGCGTCATTTACAACGGTAAGCTCCCGGAGCTGGTACCCGGTGTAGCTGAACACCAATACAGCAGGGGGTGTAACGCCCGAAAGCGAAAACCGGCCCTCGCTGTCGGTAACCGTGCCCAGGCTGGTTTGCCTTACAGTTATGGTAACGTTCTGAAGGGGATCGCCTTTGTCGTTTTTAACGGTACCCTGCAGGTTCAGGCGCTGCGAAACCGCCGCCTGGCTACAAAAAATACCGAGGGCAAAAAACAAAACAATGCGAAAGCAGTCGCTGATTTTTTCTATCATATGGCCAGTTTTAGTTTGGAAAAAAATGTTTGGTTGTAGCAATCGATCGGTTTCCAATTTACAGGCGCAAACAAGGGCGGAATTGTCTGTCAAGGAAAAAACTAAACGAAGTATTTCTGCAACCAATTGATAACAAATCAATTGCATTGTACTCTTAACGGCATAAATCTAAATGACAACAGCGCGGAAACCAGGTTTTCGCCGGCTGAAGAGATTGTCAGCTTCGGAAAGACAGCCTGAAAGCGGGCGGGCGCCCTGTCAGAAAGTGCCGATTTTCATGATCCTTTTTTCAAAATCAGGTGGATCGATCGATTTGTTTTTCACCCTTGACCGGTAAGTGTAAATCGTGGTCAGGGAATAACGGAGCAGGGAAGCAATCCGGTTGCTGTCGGATATGCCCAGCCGGATAAGGGCGAATATGCGCAGTTCGGTGGAAAGCCCTTCGCTGGGTTTGGGCAGGATCTTTTCCTCTTCGGGCATCAACTCGTTGAACTTTTCGACATAATCGGGAAATATGGTCAAAAACGCCTTGTCGAAGCTGTGGTAGAAGCCCTTCAGTTCCGTTTCCACCGCAGCGTCCCGGATGATATCCGGAGAATCACCGGCATGCCCCTTTTTTAAAATATTTCTTTTTTGCAAAGACTTCTGATAGTCTTCGATTTTCCCCATGTAGGTAGAGCAGAGGTCGACAAAATGACCAATATAGAATTCTTTAATGTGGCTCGCGTCGGAAAGCTCTGCATTGACATTACTGAGCTGCTGGTTGGCTGCTTTCAGTTCTTCATTCATCCCGTCGAGTTTTCTCCGGGCATTGGCCAGCGAAACCATGTGCTTCCGGATCTGGACAACAGTGATCAGCAGACCGACGGAAAGGGCGCTGATGATGGCCAGCGCTGCTCTCATCCTGTTTTTCTGCCGCTGGCTTTCTTCCAGGTAGGCTTTCTCAATGATCGGAAGCATTTTCCCGATCTGGAGGTTCCGGTACCGTGCATTGAAAAAATTGGCATCATCTAGCGCATAATGGGTGTATTTATAGGCCCCCTTAACGTCGCCGGTAAGAAACAGGGTGTTCGACAGCGAAATAAGCGCCAGGTTTTCCTTGGTCGTGCTTTGCACATCGGCAATGGCTGCCATGACCATGTATTTCAGTTTTTCGGCCTTCTCGCGACCACCGTTGAATTCATTATAGAACAGCGCCATGCAAAGATTCGCTCCCGCATACATGTGTTTGGAGGGGTCAACCTTTTTCAGGCAGGCTTCAAGGGCCCTCTTTGCATTGTTGTTATCCTGTTTGACATAATAGTCCTTGAACTTCCAGAAATAAAACTCCTCCGAATCCGGCCGCATGTATGCCAGTCCCGAATCCCGGTACTTTATCAGTTGCAAACTATAGATGTTCCTGTACTGGCTGTCGTCGATAAAATCAAGCAAATACACATACAATTCTTCCTGCGCGGTGTAATACAGCAACTTCAGGCTGTCGCCGAGTGCGGCCGAAGGGATCGAGTCGAGCAGTTTCTGCGATTCATTAAATATACCTACCGACGAAAGCAACCGGGCCTGCTGGATCTGCATTTCAAATTTCCAGTCGTCGTTCTTATTGGCAATGGCAACCTGTTTATTCAGCGCAATATATTTCAACGCAGAATCGCTGATATAATATTGATATTCCTCGATAATCCGTTTGTTGAGATTGTACTGGTCCCGCGCTGTTTTATTGGCCAGTTGCGCTTTTAACCCCTCGATCTTGCGGTCTTTGTTTTTCTGGTAATATTCTTTGTTTTTGAGAGACTGGTCCAACAGATCTAAAAGAGAATCGGTGGCCGACTGCGCCATTGAACAATGAAAGAATGTCAATAAGGAAAGAACAAGCAGGTGTTTTTTGAGAGAAGGCATTTCAAATCAGGTAAAATTAGAGACGCAGAACGCCGCCCAAGTTAATGAAAAAAAGGAAGCGGCTATTTGTCGTGAACCTCTTCTGAATCAGGAGAACAAATACTGCAGGTCATCTTCCGTCAGGTTCTTGATAAACCCGTCTTCTTCATTCACCAAGGCGTCGGACACTGATTTTTTCCGTTGCTGCAGCTCGATGATCTTTTCTTCAATGCTGTCTTTGCAGATCATCTGGTAGGCAAATACTTTTTTTGTCTGGCCGATACGGTAGGCCCGGTCGATCGCCTGCTGTTGTACGGCTGTATTCCACCAGGGATCGGCGAGGAACACATAGTCGGCAGCCGTCAGGGTCAGCCCGGTATTGCCGGCTTTTAAGCTGATCAGGAAAACACCGACCTTGTTGACCGGGTCCTGGAAAGCGGTTACCATTTCCATTCTTTTGGCCGGCGGCGTGTCGCCGTCAAAATGATAATACGCTATGCCGGCTTTTTCGCATAACGCGCCGAGCAAACGAAGCATCCCCTTGAACTGCGAAAACACCAGCACTTTGTTCTGCCGCAGCTTTCCGCGCAAATGGTCGATCAGCGTAGCCGCTTTTACCGAGCTCACCCCCGCCTGCCCTTCTAACATCGACGGCGCCGAACAGATCTGTCGCAACTGCTGCATTCCCTGTAACACCGACAGCCTGGACTTGGCCAACCCTTCCCGTTTTATGTTCAGGAAAAGACTGTCCCTTATCTGCGACAGCGTCTCTTCATACAGTTCTTTCTGGTCTGCTTCCATTTCGCACCATTGTATTGCTTCCGTTTTTGGCGGCAGGTCGGTCGCCACCTGCTGTTTGGTGCGCCGCAATACAAACGGCGCTGTCAGTCGCTGCAGCAGGCTGATCTTCTCTTCATCCTGGTACCGGTCGATCGGCAAGGCGTATTCACGCCTGAAAAATTCCATTTGTCCCAGTAGTCCCGGTACCAGGAAATGCAATTGCGCAAACAGGTCCATCGTATTGTTCATAACCGGTGTGCCGCTCAGCGCCACGCGCGCCTTCGCCCGTAACTGCCATACAGCGCGGGTGATCCGGGCCGACGGGTTTTTTATGGTATGGCTTTCATCGAGCACTACCGCCTCCCATTCGATCGCCGATAACAGGTCGAGATCGCTGCGCAACGTTCCGTAGCTGGTAATAAGAACAGCCGCGCCGGGCGCCTCGAAAAAAGCGCCGATCTCCCTGCCAGCCTCGTGGTACACGACCGTCTGCAAGGTAGGAGCGAAGCGATCGATCTCGGCTTTCCAGTTATGAAGCAGGCTCGCGGGACAAACGATCAGCGCTTTCTTTTTTCCCGGCGTTTCCAGCAGGCGGGCCAGGAAACAGATGGTCTGCAGGGTTTTGCCCAGGCCCATATCATCGGCCAGGCAGGCGCCGGCATCGATTTCCTGCAAAAGGCAAAGCCATTCATACCCTTTTTGCTGGTAGGGCCGCAGGGTGGCTGTCACGGCAGGCGACAGAGGATATAAAACAGCATCGGTTTCCTGCCATTGCTTCCAGCGCTCCCACCATTGTTCGCGCACGGGTCTTACGGCAGGCAGTGCATCCGCTTGCAGCGATAAGAACAGCCATTGCGGAACGCTGACAATATCTGCTTTTACCCGGCCATGCTTCAGCAGCAGGCTGTATTGCTGCAGCCATTCGTCGGTGAGCAGCAAAATCGACTGGTCTTTCAGCAGCAGCGATCGCTGCCCTGCCAGCAACAATTTTTGCAGCTCGTGCAGCGCTATCTTCTCTTTGCCGCAACGCAGCTCCATTTGCAGCGACTGCCAGCTACCTTCCAGCGGCCCCGGGCTGACGGTGGTTTCCAGCGGGTGCGCCGCATAACGGAAATGCTTCAGAAAAGCCATGCCCAACAGCTCTACATTCTCGGCCAGCAACTGGTGATAGGCTTTCAGGAACCAGTGTTTCTTACCCGCTTCGGCAAACGACAGGTGGTAAACGCCGTTCAACTGGCGGCTGAAATTGGGGTGCAGTGCCTGCAGCTTGTGGCGGAAGGCATCTTCCGCCGCGCGGTTACGCCGCACCTCGTAAGTTTTTCCCTGCTGGTGAAACCGTTCGCTGTGCTGCCAGCTTCCTTCCACCCAAAACCCGTCGTAATTCCATCTTGGCGTAAACAGCAGGAACGACTGGCTGATCTCGGAGAGGTACACCGCCGGCTGCGGTTCGCTGTCGACCAGTTCAACGGTATCCATTTGTGCCGTGTCTATCCGGTAATCGCCGAGCCTGCCCAGCACCTGCTCCGAAAAGCCAGCGGGATCGTGCGCATAATCGGCCGGGTCATTGGCTTCCAGCCATTGCAGCACCTGGTAGTCTTCATAACGCAGCAGGAAATAGCTGTCGTCGTGCTGCAGCACCAGCTTATGCCTGACAAGCTCATCGGGCGCATATACATTGCCGTTAATGCTGATCTTTGTTCGCAGGGTCAGTGCTTCTTCTTCGGTTCTTTCTACCACGAAATGCAGCAGGGGCGTTTCTGTGCTCAGTTGACAAACGCAGGTGCGCGGATTACCGGTAGCGGCAACGGTTACCTGGTGATAACAGCGAAGTTCGCCGGCAAACCCAAAAGCCGCTGCCAGCAGAGGATGCACCTGCCGGAGAAAAGACCGTTCAACGAACGATGACAGGGCCGTACCCGCTTTTTGTTTGGCATGCGTACGCGTCAGCTCGTTGACCCTGGCAGAGAGCTTTTCATCGGTAAGGGCCTCGAAAGCAGCCTTTGCAGGGACGGACATGCCGGGAAAATGAGTTTGCAGCAAGGGCGCGCTGAGCGGCTCACGGGCGGTATCGATGCCGCGCGCCGATTTGCTGATGTGTATCAGTTCAAAGGGCGACCATCGTTGCCGCAGGCGCGACGGCTTAAAGAAAAGAAAGGTGCTCGTTTCCGGTTTTTGCATCGGGCTGCAAATATAGGCGCTGCCGGTTTTGTATCTTCGCGGGCAAATAGCATCGTATGGGTGAACAGTTAAGCCACTTGTCGGAAACCCTTATCGGGTCGGAAATCGTTAAGCTGGGTGGTGAGATCCGCGAACGCATCAGCAGGGGTGAAAAGATATTCAATTTTACCGTGGGAGACTTCGACCCTGCCATCTTCCCGATACCGAAAGCCCTGGAAGACGAGATCGTAACCGCCTATCGCCAGCATTTTACCAATTACCCGGCCGCCGACGGCAATGCCGACCTGCGCCAGGCCATCGTTGATTTCACCCGCTCCACTACGCAACTGGAATACCGCCCCGAGGAATGCCTCGTTGCTGCCGGCGGACGGCCGCTCATCTATGCCTGTTTTCGCGCGGTGGTAGACAAGGGTGATAAAGTGGTGTATGCCGTTCCTTCGTGGAACAACAATCACTATACGCACTTCTGCGAAGCCGAACATGTGGTGGTGGAAGCAGGCGCCGAAAACAATTTCATGCCTTCCGCCGAATTGCTGGCGCCGCGCATCAAAGGCGCTGCTTTGCTGGCCCTGTGCTCGCCGCAGAATCCTACGGGCACTACCTTTTCAAAAGCGGCGCTGGAACAGATTTGCGACCTCGTGATCGCTGAAAATGCCCGGCGCGCCCCGCATGAAAAAAAGCTCTATGTATTGTTCGACCAGATGTACGGTCACCTGACCTATGGCGATATACAGCATTATAACCCGGTTTCCCTAAAGCCCGCCATGCGCGAGTACACCCTGTTCATCGATGCAATCAGCAAGGTTTTTGCCGCCACCGGGGTACGGGTAGGCTGGAGCCTGGGGCCGGCAAAACTCATCGCCAAGATGAAAGCCATTCTTACGCATGTAGGCGCCTGGGCGCCGATGGCAGAACAAAAAGCGACGGCGCGTTTTCTGCTGCGCCGCGACGAGATCGGGGAGTACCTGGCTCATTTCAAGGCGGAAGTTGAATTCCGGCTGCGCGCCATCTACCAGGGAATTGAATCGCTGAAAGCGGCCGGCTATCCCGTAGCCGCTATTCCGCCGGAGGCGGCCATCTACCTGACAGTCAAATTCGACCTGCGCGGTAAAACCACGGCCACCGGTAAGTTGCTGGAAACGCAGGCCGATGTATCCGATTACCTGCTCTCGGCGGCCAAGCTGGCAGTGGTGCCTTTTTACGCTTTTGGCGCGGCAGCTGATTCGCCCTGGTACAGACTTAGTGTGGGAACTTGCAAAAAAGAAGAGATAGACGGAATGCTGAAGTTGCTGGAAGATGCGCTGGAAGCCCTGCGCTAGTTCTTGTTGTTGAGGAAAACAAAGGCTGATTCGCCGATGGAAATCGTTTGCAGGATATGGCGGCTGTCGGCAAAAACGCGGAATTTGTTGCAATCGATTACTTCGAAAACGGCGCAAAATGTCTGCGCATTTTCCACATTCATCAGCAGGCTGTGAAGCCGGCTCAACTCCATCTCCATTTCCGCTTCGTTATGGCGGGCATTTTTTACCAATACAAGCAAATCGCGGTTCGGCGCTTTCATCTCCATCAGATTTTAATAACCAACAAAGCCTTTGTGCAGGTTGCAGCCGCAGTTCTTTTTGCCGCCTGCTTTTCCACTGCTGCTACATCCTGTAGCAAGGCTACCCATCAATACGATCAGAACAAGGTAAATAACCGTCTTCTTCATATTTTAGATTTCTAATTTAAACTTAATCTTTTAGAAAAAAGTATTCTGTTTGGATGAATTTTTTAAAATCCCGTCAATAGTCTCACCCGGTGCTGCGATTCTTCTATCTCCCCTTGACTGGGGACTGGGTCATGCAGCGCGCATGATTCCCGTGGTTAAAGCCTTGCTGGTGGCCGGTTGCCGGGTTACATTGGCCGCGAACGGCCCGCAGAAGCACCTGCTCGGCGAAGCTTTTCCCGGTCTTGAGTGCCTTTCGCCGCCCGACTACCAGGTGAAGTACCGCAAAAACCGAGCCGCTACCATCGCTTCGCTGGTGCTGGCCATTCCCCGCCTGCAATCGGTGATTGGGCAGGAAACGGCCTGGTTGGCTAAAACACTGGAACAAAGGCAGTTCGACCTAATAATAAGCGACAACCGCTACGGTTTTTACCATACGACCGTTCCTTCGGTCTTCATTACCCACCAGTTGCGGCCCAGAACAGCTTTCGGTAGCAGGGTCGATGGAATGCTGCAACGCCGGCTCTATGCCTATATCGACCGCTTTACCGAATGCTGGGTGCCCGATTTTGCGGCAGCTCCCGGCCTGGCGGGCGCCCTTTCTCACCCGGCGCTTTTACCCCGTCTGCCCGTCAGGTACCTGGGGCGGCTGAGTCGCCTGGGCGCATTGCCGCCGCCTTCGGATGAGCTCGACACCCTGGCAATTTTATCGGGGCCGGAGCCGCAACGAACAATACTGGAAAACAGCCTGCTGCAATACTGGCAACAGCATCCCGGTAAAAAAAGAATGCTGGTAAGGGGCCTGCCCGGCCAGGCGGCCAGGCAGGACGGCCCGCCTGGCGTGGTTATCTGCAATCACCTGCCCGCGGCGGCGCTGCAGCAGCAGATCGCCAATGCCGGCACCCTGGTTTGCCGCAGTGGCTACAGCAGCCTGATGGACCTGCTTCCGTACAATAAAAGACTGGTAATGGTGCCCACTCCCGGCCAAACCGAACAGGAGTACCTGGCGCAACTGCACCATAACCCCGCTGCCGGCCGGATTGCGGTCAGCCAGCGGGACTTCGTCCACCCGTCGGGTGGCACCCGACGGGTGGCACCCGACGGGTGGCTTTAAGGGGCCTCAAAAAACAGGAAGCGTTTCGCGGCGGTATGAATGTTTTTCCAGTGCGTGGACGCCAGCTCGAAAGCAAAAATGCCACAGGTGGGCATATCGTCGATACGCACCTCGGTCAGCTCATTGACCAGCAAGGTAATGCCGGGATTATGTCCGAACAACGCCACCGACTGCAGCCGGTCGTCCAAGCCGGCGATCATATTATAATATATGTCGGGCATGGCATGATACATATCTTCCCGCAGCACAATCTCTTCGGGATTGCGCTCAAATACATGCATGAAATGGAGGGCTGTTTGCAAAGCACGTTTCGCCGTGCTGGAGACGAACCGATCGATCTGGGCGCCGCGTTGGGCCAGGCGCTGCGCCATTACTGGCGCATTACGCTGCCCGCGATCACTTAATGGTCGATCAAAATCGGAAACCGTTAAGTCACCCCAACTGCTCTTCGCATGACGAACCAGGTAGATGGTTTTCATTGCATAAAGATAGCCGGCTTCTGTGATTCCTTAACCGCTTCTCATTGGGTACGGATGAACAAATCGGGCAGTCGGCCCGAGTGGTTCCTCATAGGTTGTGTAATTAAAAACGGTCGGCCGGGTTCTGTCAACAAATATGTTGCCAGAAGGTGTATTTCTGACACCAATTTGATCTTTATTAATAACCGCGCACATTTCTGCCTTCCATGTAATTCAGGAAAGCCGTGTTTACCACTTTATTACCACCCGGCGTGGGATAATTACCGGTAAAGTACCAGTCGCCCGTATTCGTGGGACAGGCAGCATGCAGCGACTCGATGGTTTGGAAGATTACTTCCACCTTGAAGTCGATATCCGGCGGAGTGATCAGCTCGGCCACTTTACAGGAAATCTCTTCGGCCGTGAAGGGCGCGTACAATTCCTTCACGATGTTCCGGCTATGCAACTGGCCCAGGCGCAGCAGTTCTTTACATTCTTCGTGCAGGGCGTTCATCATCGGCTCCATACCTCTTTCACGGATCAATGCAATGGCAGCGCGGAAAGCAATAAAATCGCCCAGCTTGCTCATGTCGATGCCGTAACAATCGGGGTACCTGATCTGCGGTGCCGACGACACCACGATGATCTTTTTTGGTTGCAATCTGGCCAGCATGCGTACAATGCTCTCTTTCAGGGTAGTACCCCGAACAATAGAATCGTCGATCACCACCAGCGTATCCTGGCCGGCTACCACGGTGCCATACGTGATATCATACACGTGCTGCACCATTTCATTGCGGCTGGCGTCTTCGGTGATAAACGTGCGCATCTTCACGTCTTTGATCGCGATCTTTTCCACACGGATGCGGCGATTCACCATTTCTGCCAGTTTCTCGTCATCGAAGTCTTTTCCCCACGACAATATGCGTTGCACCTTGATCTTGTTCAGGTAGTCTTCCATGCCTTTCAACATGCCGTAAAAAGCGACTTCGGCCGTATTGGGGATGAATGAAAAGATCGTATGTTTTAAATTGTAATCTATCGATCTCAGTACCGCATCACTGAGGTTGTAGCCGAGCTGCGTGCGTTCACGGTAAATTTTCTCGTCGTTGCCGCGGGAAAAATAGATTCGTTCAAAGCTGCATGCACGTCGTTCTTTCGGTTCGAGCACCTGCTCTATGACGTAGCTGCCGTCGGCCTTTACAATCAGCGCCTGGCCGGGCATCAGCTCTTTCACTTCATTCTCGCCTACGTTAAAGCTGGTGCGGATGGCGGCGCGTTCCGAAGCCGCCACGATAACATCGTCTGAAATATAATAATACGAAGGGCGTATACCATGCGCGTCGCGCATTACGAAACTGTCGCCATTGCCTGTCAGTCCACCGAAATGATACCCGCCGTCGAACCAGCGGGCCGCTTTTTTCAGCACCTGTGCGATGTCGGGGTTACCGGGGTTCAGTTCGTCTTCCTGCACCAGGAAATGGTGTACCACTTCCATCATCGCCGCCAAATCGCTCTGCCGCTGAAAAACACCGGGATCGATGTTGACCAGCCCGAACAGCTCTTCCGTATTTACCAGGTTGAAATTGCCCGCCAGCGCGAGGTTGCGCGATTGTATCGTATTTCGTTTGATGAATGGATGGCAGAACTCGACATTGTTTTTTCCCTGGGTGCCATAACGAAGGTGGCCCAGCATCAGCTCACCCAGGAAACGAACATGCCCTTTGAAAAGGCCTGGGTGTTTTTTAATATCGGGCTGGTATTTTTCCAGCTCGTTGATCTCTTCTCCCACCTGCCGGAAGATATCGGCGATGGCCTGGTGGGCGATGCTGCGCATACGGTGCAGGAAAGGGTACCCGGGTTCTACATGCAGTTTTACGGTAGCGATCCCCGCACCGTCCTGCCCCCGATTGTGCTGTTTCTCCATGAGCAGGTAGAGCTTGTTAAGCCCGTACATTACCGTACCATGTTGCTGTAAGTAGTAAGAAAACGGCTTGCGTAAACGAATGAAAGCCAGGCCACATTCGTGCTTGATAGCGTCGCTCATGAGAAGTGTTGAGGCGCAAAGTTAATTATTCCCTTTCTTTGCCCAAAAATCAAAGATGGACCTCAACGGAAAACTCATACAATTGCTCGGCGTGCAAACCGGGCAGGGAAAAACCGGCAATACCTGGAAAAAGCAGGAGTTTGTGCTTGAAACCGGCGATACCTATCCGAAAAAAGTATGTATTGCCGTTTGGGGCGATAAAATCGATATGAGCCAGTTCCAGGTGGGACAGCAGCTGACTGTTTCTTTCGATGTGGAAAGCCGGGAGTTCAATGGCCGCTGGTACACCGACGTAAAAGCCTGGAAAGTGGTGCCTGCCGATGGCGGAGCGTCTGCTCCGGCAGCGCCGGCCTATTCCGGCCCCATCGATCCTTCGCCCGACGATGATCTTCCTTTTTAAGCAAAACTGTTTTACGGCTTCAGACCCTGACGGTGGTAGTAACCAGGTCGGGTAGTTCGCGCGACTTTGCGGCCAGTTGGGTGATCTGCTGCCATACATGGCGAACGGCTTCTTCCAGGGCCGTTCCATAATCGTCGGTACGGGCATGGGTGAAGATGTGCTCGCCGTCAACGTCGGCCCGGATTTCGCAGATCTTGTTCTCTTTCGTGGCAAGCGCAGCGTCTTCGCGCCAGCAGCAATGAATGCGGGCGGTGGCTGCATGCAAACGACCTAATTTCAGCATAGCCTGCTTTGCCCGCTGCACGATGATCTCGGGCAGGCCTGAGCAGGGTGTATGCATTTCAATCGTCATGTCTTAAAGTTACATTTTTCCTTTGATGGCATAGTTTTTTTAATGCCCTACTTTCACCCCTAATTACCAATCAAATATGAAAGTAATCGGCATAGTGCTCATCCTGGCGGGTATCGCGATGTTGCTTTTCAAGGGATTCAGCTACACGCGGCAGAAAAAGGTCGTAGACCTCGGGCCCGTAGAAATCAACAAAACCGAAAAGAAACGGGTGAACTGGCCGCTGTATGCGGGCGTGCTGGTAACTGTTGCAGGCGTGGTAGTCACCATCAGCGCCAGAAAATAACGGCCGCGCTGGAACGGCCGGCTGCAAAACATTGCCTGGTCATGGCGGGCGTTATTAAAATCAGCCGCGAATGCATGCTGTATTTCTTATTCTTCGTAGATTCCGTTAAATCGAACAGCACACGCATGAAGTTTTTTTTATCGTCGCTTTTTTGTTTTATGGTATGTTCTGCTGTCTATGCCCAGCAAAATATCCGGGGCGCCTGGACTTTTAAGCAAGACAGCATAACTCACCTGGTATTGGTCACGCCCGCTTATTACAGCTATTCCGTTTTTGCGCCGCACCGGTTCATTCATACGGAAGGCGGCGCTTGGCGCGGCTTTAGCGGAACCAATGCCGTGGAAACGGTAACGGAGTTTAATTCGAGCGACATTACCCGCGTACGGGAAAAGCTCACCGACAGCAGTTTCTTCAGCCGTTTTCATCACGGCCTCGACAACGCCGTTCCTGCCGGCCAGTGGCAACACAATACCGCCGCCGACGCAGCGGTAGATGCGGTTTGGCGTATCAGCGGCCGGGTGCAGGAGGGCGACATGAAAAGCATTCCTGAAGGCGCCCGCAAAACCATCAAGCTGCTGGCGGGTGGCTGGTTTCACTGGGCTGCTATCAACACAGCCACTGGTGAGTTCTTCGGAACAGGCGGCGGCCGGTTTTCGTATGTGCCTGGCAGTTATACCGAACAGATTGGCTTTTTCTCAAGAGATAACAGCCGCGTGGGTCTGTCACTGCAGTTCAGCGACCAGATCGCAAACGGCAAATGGGACCACCAGGGCAAAAGCACCAAGGGCGACCCCATTCACGAAATCTGGACAAGGGAAGATTAAAATGTACAAACGGCTGTTCCGTTTATTACCGGGCGAAAAAATCACGAGGTCAATGCAGGCGAAGGGAAAAACACCTTCCCATTGCTCTTCCCCAGCAGCCATTCGACGAACAGCAGGAACCGCCGGCGCCAGCTTTCGTTGCGGGTGGCATTTCCTTTTCTTATAATACGTGCATCCTGTATTTTCAGCCGCACGACCAGGCCGTGGTATTTCAGCAGCTTGGTCAGGTTTTCGCTTATACCGTCACACAGCAGCCATTGTTCGGGATCACGCACCAGCACCGCCTTGCCGGTAGCTTCCACATAAAAATCCCGGCTCTTCTCATACAGGCGGAAAAAAGCCGGGCATTCTTCGTCGTACGACCGCGCACGCAGGGGATCTACGTGGAAAAGGAACCAGCAACAGCCGGCATCGTCTGCTTCGAGCAGATCCATCACGCCATTGGGCAGGCTCCAATATTGATCGCTCAGGTTCTGGAACAGACCTTTACGAAAGCTGTTCAGGCATTCTTTCAAATTGGTCGGATGTGACATCGGCGTGTATTTTAACAAACCCGTAAAAAAAGAATACCACACCTGTCGCCTGCAAAGAGAGCCTCTTATGCGTGGAAAACCTTTCCCCGCATTCCTGTTTGCAATTTTCCCCAGCAGCACCTCAATTTCCCGTTGATGGGCCTCATTTCCCGTTAATGGCGAGGCCGTTTCTCCATGGAACGATCTTTTTACCCGCCAGGGAAGTATTTAAATCACTATTAAATTGATATTTTATGGCAAACACAGCATTAGCAGAAGTATTGAATGACCTGATTCTCATCAATAACGACCGCATTGAAGGTTATGAAAAGGCGATCGCGCAGGCTGACAACATTGACGTCGACCTGAAAGGGATCTTTACCAAAATGATCAGCCAAAGCCGTGAAAATGTGGGGCAGCTGAATACGCTTGTGACGCAACTCGGCGAAAAGCCGGAGTCCGGAACGACCGTTTCAGGCAAGGTCTATCGTGCCTGGATGAGCGTGAAATCGACCTTCACCGCCAATGAGCGGGAAAGCGTGCTCGAACTCTGCGAGGCAGGCGAAGATGCCGCACAGAAAGCCTATCGCGAAGCCTTGTCAGATGCAGACCTGACCGGAAACGCCCGGCAGCTCATCGCCAGCCAGCAGGCGTCGCTGAAAACCTCGCATGATCTCATCAAGAAATACCGCGACGCCCAGCGGGCAGTGAATCATTAAAACCGGCCGGTCAGCGCGCCGGTATCCTGATCATCAAAACACCCATTATGAAAGCAATCAACGCGCTCGGCGCTATGCGCGACCTGGGTTATTGCATGAACAAGGCATTCGATAACGGCTATACCGCCAATTTCAGCGTGTATGAACACCTGTTGCAGCACCCCGAAAGCGGAAAGTCATACCAGGCCGAACAAGTGCATGTCGTCGACTTTTACCGTTTCGAAGGCGTTTCGGATCCCGAGGACAATTCCATTCTTTACATTATCGAAACCAACGATGGCCGTAAAGGCACCCTCGCCGATGCGTTCGGTGTCTATGCCGATCCCGATGTAGGCGATTTTTTTCTGGCGGTCGATGATATCAAAAAACGCAAAGCATTGACAAACTAAAGAAAGCCCTCGCGGGCTTTTCTTTTTTACCACCCGTCAGGTCGCACCCGTCGGGTGGTACCCGACGGGTGCGACCTGACGGGTGGTATATTTTAAACCGCAAAAGCCCCGGGGCGGGGGCTTTTGCTCTTTTATAGAAAGCACAAAACCATTTCCTATTGAGCGCCGCGACCAATGAGCGACAACAACACAGATATCACCGCCAATACCAGCAGGATGTGAATAAGGCCGGTGGCACTGTACACAAATACACCTAACAACCACCCGATTACCAGGATAACCGCAATTACATATAGCAAACTTCTCATGACCTGTATTTTTAGTATGACTAAATGCTTTACAGTTCTTCGTTAAAATCCGGTGCCCGCGCCATTGCCGCCGGCATTGGGAAAAGGTTTCCCCGATATATTGGCAATCGCAGCTACGGTCCGGGTAAAATCGGCGGCACAATTTCTTTTGCCTGTCGGGATGACTGAAATCAGCCTTCATGACTGAAATAAAAAAATTTTTCAGGTGCCTGGGCGCCGCCGGCAAAAGCTTTATCGAAGACAATGGTTTCAAGCTAAGCGCTTCATTGTCGTATTATACGATTTTCGCACTGGGGCCGGTGCTTCTTCTCATTATCTCATTCGCCGGCATCTTCTACGGGCGTGATGCGGTACAGGGTAAAATTTTTGCGCAACTGAAAGGATTGCTCGGCAGCTCAACCGCGCTGCAGGTGCAATCGATCATCGGTAATGTGCAACGAACCGATAACACCGTTGCCGGCGCCATTGTCGGTATTATAGTGCTGGTGATCGGCGCCACCGGCGTGTTCACTGAAATACAGAGTTCCATCAATTACATCTGGTCAGTGCGCGCCAAACCGAAAAAAGGCCTGGTTAAGCTGCTGCTCAACCGGCTGCTCTCCTTTTCACTGGTGGTAGCCACCAGCTTTGTGCTGATCGTGTCACTGATCGTAAATGCGTTGATGGATTTGTTCAATGCAAGGCTGATGCAGCTATTCCCCGGCGTGGCCGTCGTAGCGGTATATGTCGTCAATATCGTCCTGATCTTCCTGGCCATCGCTACCCTGTTCGCGATCATCTTCAGGGTATTGCCCGATGCGCACATGGCCTGGAAAGACACATTCAGGGGCGCCGCTTTTACTGCCCTGCTGTTCCTGGTCGGAAAATTCCTGATCGGTCTTTATATCGGCACTGCCGATTACGGCTTCACCTATGGCGCAGCAGCTTCTGTTATGATCATACTGGCATGGGTTTATTATTCATCTGTCATCCTCTTTTTCGGCGCGGCTTTTACCAAGGCCTATGCGCTGCAATACGGAAACGGCATACAGCCGAACGACACCGCAGTTTTTATTGTAAAAAGGGAAGCTAAAGAAATAGCGCTTAAAACATATGGACCTCCGTTCACATAGTCCCTACTGGCTGCTCAAAA
>JBDHYM010000025.1:0-23456 GCA_039811405.1 Flavihumibacter sp.
ATAATATTCCTGCACCTTGTCTTCAAATACATCCTGGTCCATCTTATCCCCTTCGTACAGGTGCTTCTTGCGGCTGCGGATCATGCGGCTGTCGGCGAGTATCTCCCGTAACCGGGCGGCGACGATCTGCTGGCCGGGATGGTGTTTTACACGGTTGAGCTCGTGCGAGAAATGGTCATCGTACGCTTCCACCAGTTCATTGGTCATGGCACTGAGCGACACCGACCAATCGAGCAGCTTTTTTGCCTGGATCAGGTTCACCAGGGCGATGCCGGTCATGCAGGAAGTGCCGTTGATAAGGGCCAGTCCCTCGCGGATATGAATGCGAAGCGGTTGAATGTTCAAGGTTTTGAATACGGTCGCCGTGTCTTGGATGGCGCCCTTGTACCATACATCGCCTTCGCCGATCAGGGTCAGGGCCAGGTGGGCGAGCTGTACCAGGTCGCCGCTGGCGCCCACGCCGCCGTGCTCATAGATAACGGGGTACACTTTTTTGTTCAGCAGCTCGGCGATCAGCGTAACCAGCCCGGGATGAACGCCTGAATGGCATTGCAGGAAATTATTGAGCCGCGCCAGCAGAAGACCACGCACCAGCAGTGGGTCGATGGGTTGGCCACTGCCCGAGGCGTGGCTGCGGATCAGGTTATATTGCAGCTCAATGAGGTTGTTCTCGCTGATGCGGTATTGCGCCATCGGGCCGAAGCCGGTATTGATGCCGTAAATGATCTTATTGGCCGCAAATCCCTTTAAAAAATCGTGGTTCTTCGCCACTTTTTCCAGCAGGGCTTTATCGAGGGTGATCTCCTGTTCGTCGTAAACTATCGCCTTGAAATCTTCAAGAGAGAGGTGTCTTTCTGTTACCAGCATCGGTTCCTTGGGCAGTTAATTAAGGCGCAAAAATAGTAAATCTCACCTAACACCCGTCGGGTACGACCCGACGGGTGGCACCTGACGGGTGCTCAGCGGCGGTCGATCAGTTTCAGGGCCTTTCGGCCACCGTCGGGAAACTGGATCGCGTGCAGCTCCTGTCCGCTCACGAAGCGGATATCGGGAATAACGCGCAACCGCGACCGGAGCAGGTCTTTGAGCTGGCGGGCCGTTTCTTCGGCATCGCCGCCAATATGCAGGTGCAGCAGCACTTCGTCGGTACCGTACTCATTGGCATGCAACTCTACCGCATAATCTTTTACGGCAGGCACCTGGTGCAGCAGGTCGAAGAGTGCCGGCGGGTAGAAGCTGGTTCCCTTGAGCTTGATCATCTGCTTCTTACGGCCGAGCACGCCCGACAGGCGCGGGGTATTGCGGCCACAGGCACAGGGGGCGCTGTTGCGAATGCAGATATCGCCGGTTTTATACCGAAGCAGGGGCATGCCTTCCACCCCCAGGGTGGTAATGGTAACCTCGCCGGGCTGACCGTCGGGGACAGGCTGGTTATTATCATCGAGCAGCTCCACGATCAGCAGCTCTGCATTGAGGTGTCCGCCCTGCCCATGCACACATTCGGTAAAAGCGGTCTGCATTTCGGTAGAGGCATAGGTACCCGCCAGCGTAAGGGGCCATTGTTCAACGATATTGCCGCCAAGACGGTTCAGGCTGCCGTCGGGATGACGGATCGCCTCGCCGATACAAACCACCGTTTTAACGGGCGTCTGTTGCAGGTCAATGCCCTGCTGCTGCGCAAACTCGATCAGCTTCAGTAAAAACGACGGCACGCCCACCAGCACCGTCGGCTGCACGCGACGGATGGTTTCCCAATGCAGGGCCGGGGCGCCGGGACCCACACGCACTACTCCCGCGCCGAGCCGGCGGATGCCCATATAATAAGCCATGCCGGCCATGAACTGCCGGTCGAGCGTCAGCATAAGCTGGTACACATCCTTCTCCGATCCGCCCGCCGTAATAAATGAGCAATATTCGTTATAGGCCAGCCGGTCCAGGTCGTTCTGCGTCAGTGCAATGGTAACGGGATTACCCAGGGTGCCCGAGGTAGCCATATATTCCGCGATCTGCTCACGGGGCACGCAGCAGAAATCCCAGTTGCGGCCCTGGATATCTTCTTTGGTGGTAACGGGGATCCCGGCCAGGTCGGCCATGGTTTTTATCTGCGCGGGATCAATGCCCGCAGCGGCAAACAACTCCCGGTAAAAAGGCGAACGACCGGCGAGCCATTGTACCAGCGTCTGCAGCTTGTGGTGCTGCAGGTCACTGATATGGGTGGGGTTTCCAAAAGCAGTCTGTGGTTGGTAATTTGGGTGGTTCATTGTTCCAGTATGACGATGGCCGTAGCCATGGAAGGTTGGTGGGAAAGGGAAACATGGATCCTGCCGATGCGATAAGCGCCAAGGGTAACGGCTGTTTCGCCGGCCAGGTGAATTTGCGGTTGTCCCTCGCCGTTATGCGTCACCACTACCTCGTTAAAGGCCGTTCCGTTTTTCCAGCCGGTTCCGAGGGCTTTAAAAAAGGCTTCCTTGGCGGCGAAACGGGCGGCGAAATGCTGGGCGGCATGCGCCTGCCTTTCGCAATAGCTGATCTCTTCGGGTGCAAACACCAGCTCTTTGAAGCCGTTGTCTTTACCGAGCTTCGCCGCCACGCGGGCCACTTCTATCGTATCGATTCCCGTTCCGAGTATCATTTTATTCTTTTGAGCAGGCTTTGATCGCCTCTTCCACCGCCTGCCGCTCACCGAGGGTGGCGATCTCCATGGTCAGCGCTTTTTTATAATAGCCGATCGCCGCGGCGTTGTCGCCTTTCCGGCGGCTTTCGTTTCCGGCGAGCACCCAGGCATGGTAATACGTGGGATTACTGGCCACGATGCTGTCGGGCGCCACCCATCCGCCATCAAGAATGCGCTGCCGGTAGCTGCGGAATCGCTGAAAAGCCTCAAACCGGGGCGAAAATAACAAACTATCGGGGGCGATGGTAAAGCTGCTGTCGGCGACCTCGTGATCGGTTTGCAGGCCATGCAGGCCCATCACTTTAGTAAGGTCGTAGCAAACAAAAGCGCCCAACTGCCAGGGTGCGGTCGACACCCATACCAGCCTTTTCTGCGGTTCGAAAACGATGGAATGATGGGCGATGAACTGGTTCACGGCTTTTTCATTGCCGAGACCGATGTCTGCGCCCCGGTAACCACGATAGTCTCTCAAAATGGCCACCGTTTGCGCCACGGTGTTCTTACCGGCGGCGGCTACCAGCTCTTCCATGCGGTGGTAGCGGTAGGGCGATGCACTTTCTTTCAACTGCTGCTCGTTGGTGGCGCTGTGCCGCAATGCCTCGCCCTGGAAATGATTGGTGCAAATGATATGGTCGCTGCCCGGATCATACACATCGAGCGAGGCGGGCGTTTTTTCTATAATGACGGCTTTGTTATCGGCGGCTGATCCGATGAGAAAGGATTCCGATACAAACATCTTACGCCGTTCGGCTACCGCGATGGCCTCCTTAATATTGGAAGCATATTGCAGTATCTCGCGCGCCACGAGCGAAACGGGGGTGGCGGCGCCTGGTGGAATATCTGTTTTGGCGGCGTTGATGGTAACGGTCAGTCCTTTTTCATTCATACCACTTACCGCACCGATAAAACCGCCCCAGGTAACGGTCATGAAGCCGTAGCCGTCGGCCGGTTTGAAGAACCCGACGATCTTGTCTTCGGCAAACTTGTCGCCCACCCAGAAATCGAAGTTGCGCCCGATGATCAGGCTGCTGTCGGCCGAATGGCCATTCCAGGTGGCGAACGAAGTGCAGCCCACCAGGGCCATGCTTTGCAGCGCATGTCCGATATCGTGCGCCGCATGGTAATTCAGCAGCCGCTGGTAGGGTGTGCCGATATAACCGTACCGGTCTGATGCCGATAAAGAAATACCGTAGATCTCGCGCTTGTATTCATCGGTCACTTCTTTGGGCAGGTCGCGGTTGAACCAGCCTACAAAATATTTGAGGAACTGCCGGTAGAATGCCGAGGGGATCATTTTTTCGATCTGCTCGGCGAAATGATCTTCCTGGCGTTGAACCAGCTCGCGCGTGAGCTTGCCGTTAACGACGCCGCGCTCAAAATCCTTCCCTTCCACATACAGCTCATACAAGCCGCTTTTGCTGTGCCTGAACCAGTTGGGGCCCAGGGTATAAAAGTTTGCGGAAGGTTCGCTGCGCTGCCACTGCACGGCGCTGCTATCGGCAATAAGGGGCGGCCCGATCTGCGACACGCGATAGAGATAGCCGCCAAGCAAAAGCAGCAGGAGCCCGAAAACGCCCAGAACAATCAGCAGTATCTTTCCCAGTTTCCTCGCTGTTCTACGCATGTCTGATCTTTTCTAAAAGTGTTGCCTGGTCAATGAATTCAGAACAGGTTTGCAGGGCGCCGATGGCAACACCCAGCAGGCCGTGCATCAGCAGGTTCTGGCCGGTAAGGTACAAATTCGGAACCTTGGTACGGGGCGATACAAATCCGCTGACGGGATGGTGCGCATTTTTAGCAATGCCGTACAGCGAGCCATCGGCGGTGCCGATATAATCGCGGTATGAAAGCGGTGTGGCGCTGCAGACCGACGAGACAGCCGCCGGCAGCTCCGGAAATTGCCGCGCCGCAACGGCGATCACTTTCCGCTCCATCTCTTTTTTGAAAGCGGCATATGCATCGCCGCGATCGCCGGGTTTGGCATCGGTATTGAAGCTGTTGGCCCAGGGCTGCACCCATTCATAAGGCATATAGGCCATCAGCGTAAGGGTGGTAGCGTATTCCTGTTGCCCGCCAACGGCGCCGAAAAAAACATACACCGTTTGCGGCCACGCCAACGGGTCGCAGCAGATCGCCTCCCAAACACCGTTTTTCGTGTGCAGGTAATAGTTGTGCTTTTGGTATCGCAGGGTACCGGGCTTCAGGGTCAGGTACACGCAAAAAGTGGAAATGGTATTCTTTAATGCGGCTATACGTTCCCGGTAGAGTGGTCGCAGCAGCCGCGTTTGCGTCAGCGCGATGGTCTGTTGCGGATGGATATTCGAGATAAAGTATCTCCCTTCAATGCGACGGCCGTCTTTAAGCACCGCAGCATCGATCTTCCCGTCTTTTTCTTCGAGCGAAACCACTTCGCAATGGTTGAAGAGCACACCTCCATACCGGCGGATCGATTTAAGCAGTCGGCGGGTGATCTGCGCGCCGCCGTCGATGCATTTCCAGGCGCTCTCGATATAGCTGTTCAGTACCAGGGCATGAACGTAAAAGGGCGTGGTTTCCGCTTCGCCGGCATATAACAGGTTGTTTCCCGCGAGCACTTCCTGCAGCCGTGTATTGCTGGTGATCGATTCGAGGAAAGCTTTCAGCGGCAGGTCGAGCACAGCCTGCTTTTCGAGCAGGCCCCTGCCGTCGCGCAACTGGTAGTAGGCGAAATGACGGCAAACCGATTGCAGCTTATCACAATAGGCGTGAATGGCCGCGGCTTCTTCGGGGAACTTTTGTATCAGCCTGTCGGCAAAGCTGGCATAGCCCTGCGCCTGGTCATAACTTTCCTCTTCATCCAAAAAAACGATGCGGTCAAAAACAGCTTCGTCCATTTTCTCCAGCGGCAGGTCGTTCATGATCTCCGCATATTTGAATACCTGGTGCAGGGTTTCACCGGGCGCCAGTGATCCAATATAATGCACCCCGCTGTCGAATACCTGCTTATCGCGTGCAAAGCTCTGCAAACAGCCGCCGTACTGCCGGTTCTTTTCGAGTACACATATCCGGTAACCGTGCTTGCCGAGAATAACGGCGCAAAGCAGCGCGCCGAGGCCGCTGCCTACCAGCACTATGTCATATCGGGTTTCCGTCACCAGGGTCATTTTTTGAAAACACAAAAATAGTGTTTGAAGTTCGCTCGCTGTCCGCCTGCTGCCGGAGGGAGAAACCATTGGCGGCGGCCAGCCGGTACATGGTGGCGGCATTTGTAAAATGCAGCTCACCGCTGGTCTGGTTAAATCCGAGCAGGCGGGTGGAGAACAATTCTGTAAGCCGGGTTTTCCGGTGTTTTTCCTGCTGTTCCGCATCGCCGTCTCTTATCACCAGCCGGCCGCCGGGCCGCAGGTGCCGCAACGCAGCGGTAACCAGCGCCTCCTGCTTTGCCGGCGGGAGATAATGCAGCACGTCAAGTATATATACCAGGTCGTATGCCTCCCAGTCGATCTGTGTAATGTCGGCCTGGTAAAACTGCAGCGATTCGCCGCGCGACCAGCCGTTCGCCGCCACGGCAATTTTTTCCGCATCATAGTCGATGCCCGTGATCTGTCGCTGCGGGCCGGTGTACTGCAGCATATAGCAGAGAAAACCGTACCCGCATCCCAGGTCGAGTATACGGGCATTGGGCGCAGCAAAATGCAGCAGGGGCTTGTAATTCTTCTCCAGGCTGGCTTTTACCCGCAGGTACCATTCCAGCACCGGTCCTTTATACAGGTAATTGCTGACCAGCTTTTCGCGATAGAGATCGGCATTTTCCACCTCCTGCCGCCGCGTATTGTACTGGTCCCGGAAATAGCGGGCGATGGCTTTGGCCCTTTCCGCATAACCCGCACCCCAGGCAAGATCGTCGTGCCTGATGCGCGGCAGGTAATGCACCTCTACCCTGCCGTTCCGCAGCATCAGGTCGTTTTTCAGCAGGGTGTATCCTGTGCCGACCAGCATAACGGGCAGGATATCGAGCTGCAACTGTTCCGCCAGCAGAAAAGCGCCTTTGTGAAAGCGTTGCAGGTTGCCGTCTTTGGAGCGTGTGCCTTCGGGGAATACGGTAACGGAATAACCTTCGGCGATCAGCTCTTTCAGCCGGGGCAGATGCTCCTCGAAACTTCCCGCGCCAAAAGGCAGGTACCCTGCGGCACGAATACCGTACCCGAAAAACGGCGACCGCCATACCCGCTCGTTGGTGAACATAACCAGCCTGGGATGCAGTTGCATCACCGTCACCACGTCGAGCGAGCTCTGGTGATTACAGATGATAACAGCCGGCCGGCTGAAGTCTTCCTTCGCCGGATTCACGGTCTTTTTTTTCACGTTGACCATTACGTGCATCAGCCCCCAGTTGAATGCATAAATAAGATAGTGATAGAAATACCTGCATCGCCGCCCGGCAAAAGGATTCAGCTTCAGCAGCAGGAAAGCAACCAGGTTGAGCAGCAGGGAGCCTATCAAAAAATAACTGAACGAAAACACCGAGGTAAAAAGGTAAAGCGCCGTCCACGGATACCTGCCCCTTTTTGTTCTATCGGTAATGAGCAGCCGAAATAGCCAGGGGATCAGCACCTGCGAGATCAGCACTACCGATCCGATACCTGTAATGGCAATACCTGCAATGCTTTGCAGCGACGGATGCCGGGCGAACAACAGCACACCCAGTCCCGCTATGGTGGTAATGGCCGACAATAAGATGCTCGACCGGAACGAAGTCACATTGCCCTTTCCTGTTTTGTATTCCTGTATTAGTCCTTCGAGGGTGAACAGGCTGTAATCGTCGCCCAGGCCGAAAATCAGGGCCGATATGATCACGTTGATGATGTTGAACTTCATGCCGGTGATACCCATGATACCGAGTATCCATATCCAACTGATGAGCATGGGTACAAAAGCGATCAGCGCCAGTTCGATGCGTCCGAAAGAAACGAGCAGTACCACGAAAACGATGATAGCCGCCATCCAACTGATGCGGTTGAAATCGTTTTGCACCATGTCGACCAGCCGGTTGGTAACATATTGCATGTCGACCGCCAGGCTGCCCGGGCCGTTACCCAGGGCGCGGTACACTTCGTCTTTCTGACCCGGCGCTGTTTTCAGCAGGCTGATCAGCTTCACCGAGCTGTCGGTGCGAACCAGGTAATTGGTAAGAAGGTCGCTGCCGATGCCCGCCGCCATGCTGTCGCCCATCGGTTGGAAAGAAGCATTCAGCAATTGCCGGGTGGGTTCAAATGCAGCCATGGTGAAACCGGCTTCTTTTCCGCTGCTTTCCAGCAAGCTGATGAACGAGTGCTTTTTCTCTGGCGTCCAGAAAGCATTCCAACGATCGATCCGCACCTGCTGCAGGGAGTCGGACAACAGCACCGTTTGCAATCCGCTTACTTTTTTCAGCAAGCCGCGTTCCAGGAGCGCTTCCAGCGTATCGCTTTTTGCTTCCTGCTTTCGCAGGGCCGCTTCGAGTGTCGGGCCTTCATTGATGAAATAGATCGACTGCAGGGCGAAAGCATTGAGCGCATTGACCTGCTGTTCGGCAGCCCTTAACTCCGGCCGCATGAAATTCATTTTATTCATATCGGGCTCAAAGCCCACGCGCCCGGCGAAGAACGAAAAGAACACCGTGAGCAGCAGTATGCCCAGCACCAGCTTGCGATTCGTTTCAAAGCGATAACCCGCCAGTTTGTCGAGCCGGCTTTCTTTTACCGCTTGCCGCGAAGGTTTTCCCAGCAGGGCCGGCAAAAATACCAGCGAGCTGATGCTGGCGCCGGCGAGGCTCAGCGCGGCAAAAAGCCCGAGGTCGCGCAGCAGGGCCGATTCCGCCCACTGCAAACAGGCAAAGCCCAATACGGTAGTAAGGCTGCCGATGGTCAGCGGCTGCCAGAGATCGGCGATCACGGTTTCCATATCGGGCTCGTGCCGGTAGTGATTCAGCACATGCAGCGAATAGTTCACGGCAATACCCAATATGATCGAGCCGGTGGCCAGGGCAATGACCGATATGCTGCCTTTGACCCAATACAGGATGGCCAGCGACATTAAGGCGCCCATAACCGCAGGCACCAGTATCAGCACTGAGGCCAGTGCGCGCCGGAAATACCAGCCGAGAAAAACAATCAGGAACAGCACAGTGATGCCCTGTGTCAGCAGGCTGTCGTTCCGCAATTGCCTGGCATTGCCCGCAGCCACGGCCGTTCCGCCGTAATAGCTGATCGTATAACCGGGATGCTCCTGCTGCAGGCTGTCGATCAGTTGGTCGAAGGCGTCGAGAAAACGGTTGTTTTCGCCAGTATTGCTTTTCGGATATTTCGGGGTGAGAAAGAGGATGGCCTGCTTCTGGTCGCGGCTTAGTATATGACCATCATATAGATCGAACTGGCTGTCGACCTGCAGGGACTGTAGCCGTTTCAGGGCATTGCTGCCGAGTCCCGGCAGGTCGGCCGCGATAAAAGGCTTGAGCGCAAGGCCGGCGAGCGAGGACAAAAGTGTTTTCTGCCGTTCGAGTCTTTGATGCAGAAAAGCGGGCTGCAGCAGGCTGTCGATCTGCTGATAGTCTTCGGCTTCCAGGTACAGCGGCAATCGTGCCTGCACTGCTTCCATCAATTGCCGGCTGGTTTCTTCGGGAACGATCCAATAGGTGTCGGCAATCCAGTTCGACAGGCGCCTGGTGCTGATGGCGGCGAGGCTGTCGGCCAGCGCCACCAGGCTGTCGGGCTGCGCTTCGGCCGCAGGCGGCTGCGACACCGTTACGATCATTTTATCGAGCAACTTGCTCTGCTGGAACAACGCGTTTAGCTGTTGGGTCTTTTCATCTTGCGGAATGATGCTGTTAATGTCTTCTTCCAGCCGTATGCGCGACGCGAAGAAGCCCGGCACGGCAATAGCGAGCAGGAAGCAGCACCAGAAGGCCGGCCTGTTTTTACGGAAGAAGCGATAGATCAGGCCGAAAAGATTCGTTCCCATTTCATGGCAATATAAGAAAGCAATCCGATCACCATACCCGCGGCCAGGGCCAGCACGCAGGCGCCGACCAGGTATTGCTGCAGGTTCTGCTGGATGGCCGACAGGTTTAACTGGTCTGTCCAGTGAATATCCCGCGCCTGCTCACCCATGAACGGTTTGCCGGCCAGGAATGAGCCGTACAGGATAAAAGGGATCATCGGCGGAATACTGATATTGGCGGCGGCGATTACCAGTGCTTTATTAAGCTTCAATAGTACTGCGAGGAAAATAGCGGTCAGCAACTGAAAACCCCAAATGGGTATGATGCCCATAAACACGCCGAAGCCAATCGATACCGCCTTGCGTTCGGCCGATTGGCCCGGCTCAAACAGCGTCTGCATCAATTCCTGCCGTCCGCTTTTTCGCAACAGCTTCCTGAAAAAATTCCGCGGCCAGATATAGAAAATACAGGCAAAGAAAAAAACGGTGTTCAGCACACTGATCCGGCTGAAATCCCTGAAAGGCCTGAAATGCGATACCCTTTCTTCTGCCGGCGGATAATACACTTTCACCGGCACCGACATAACCGGTATGCCCGCCCAGGCAGCCCGCACAATCACTTCCACTTCAAACTCATATTTAACCGTGTGCCAGCGCATTTTCGCCAGCGGCAATAATGGATACAGCCGGTATCCGCTTTGCGTATCGGGCGCCTCAGTGCCTGTGTACAATTTGAACCAGAAATTGGAAAAACGGTTCCCGAAGCTGCTTTTTCCAGGCACGTTCTCCGTGCCGCCAAGATTGCGCGCGCCAATCACCAGCGCACCGAGATGGGTTTGCATGGCTTCGAAAAAAACCGGGAGGTCGCCCGGGTAATGCTGGCCATCGGCATCGATGCTAATGGCATGCGTATAACCGGCATCCAGGGCCGCTTTAAATCCTTGCCGCAGGGCATACCCCTTGCCCCGGTTTTTTGGATAGCCGATCGTTTTTACGGCAGGATAGCCCGTCAGTATGGCCGCTGTTTCATCGGTGCTGCCGTCGTTTATCACGATAAGATCGCCCGTAAAGCCGAGGATGCCATCGATCACAAACCCGATCGATCCCGCATTGTTATAGGTAGGCAATAATACACAGCAGCGCATTGGGCAAAGATCGTTTCAATTCTGCAATACCGCTAACAATAAAATAATTTGACGGGCATAACTATCTCTTACCGCTTCGTTACTTTTAGGACCTAATTTCTTTTATCGTGAAACGTACAACAACCGCGCTGTTTTGCTGCCTGTTCGCCTTCTGCTCTTTGGTGCAGGCCCAGAAAGCGGAGAACGTAATAGTGGTGATGATGGATGGCCTGCGCTGGCAGGAGATATTTCACGGGGCCGACAGCCTGCTCTGCTTCGATACAACGGCTACCTATAACCGCAAATACATTCAGCATCGTTTCTGGGCCGCTACCGAAAAAGAGAGAAGAGAAAAATTAACTCCCTTCTTCTGGACTACCCTGGCATCGCAGGGCTTTATTGCCGGTAACCGCGACCTCGGCAACCAGGTCAACAATGCCAATAAGTGGTGGTTCTCTTACCCCGGTTACAATGAGACTTTCACCGGCTTTCCCGATAGCTCGGTAGACTCCAACGACAAGATATACAACAAGAATGAAACCGTTTTTGAATACCTGAACAAGCAGGCTGCGTTCAAAGGCAGAACAGCGGTCGTGGGTTCATGGGACCTCTTCAGCTATATTTTCAACGAAAAACGGTCGGGTGTTTATGTGAATGACGGCTTCCGGGAGCTGCCGGGTATCAATGCCAAAGAGAAAGAGCTCAATAAATGGCAGCAATACATGCCTGATCTTTTCCATGGCGGCGAAAGAATGGATGCGGCTACAGCGGCCATAGCGATGTATTACCTGAAACAACATCACCCGCGGCTTTTCTTCCTGAGCCTGGGTGATACCGATGAGTTTGCGCATGCCGGGGAATACGACTTTTACCTCGACGCCGTTTACCATGCCGATCAGTGGATCAAAGAGATATGGGAGCTGATACAGAGCGATCCGTTTTATAAGGGAAAAACAGCCCTGCTGATCACAACCGACCATGGCCGCGGACTGGCTACCGGCGGCGGCTGGAAGCACCACGGTGATAAAATGCCGCATGCGAATGAAATATGGATGGCAGGAATCGGAACGGGCATCAAAGCACGCGGCGAACTGACGGAGAAAGAAACAAGCTACCAGGGGCAGATTGCCGCTACCATTGCAGAACTATTGGGGAGGAAATTCAAACCTGCGCACCAGGTGATGCCGGCGCTGAAGTTGCAATAGGGCTATAAGGCTCTTAATAAGCGGAACCCATCAAAACGAACGCAGCAACTTCATAAAAATATCTGCCTTCTCTTTCGTATTGATCACTTTTCCCAACGACGAGGTTTCACCCGAAAGTACAGTCAACTCCCGTTGCTCTGACTTGGGTATTTGCTTTGCTTTTTTTGCAAGCGCCCGGGCCTCTTCGAGCCATTTAGCTTTTTCTTTCTCGTCCATAATACGTCATAAATTTATCAATTAAAGTTTGCTTTCTACGAATTTGTTTTAGCCGCAGATTTCACCGTGAAAATGAAATAGTTATACAACTGCGAAGAAGGTATTATTTGCCCTGGCAGTATTTGCCTGGGCAGGGCAACGATATCGCTGATATCTTCAATGCCATTGCGCAGAACCCTGACATAATAATTAACGCCAAAAATATCGAAGATGCTACCCAAGTGTTCAAGGTTACTTAGAATACACCGATAGTACATATATGCTCTTGTCGTATCTGAACCGTCAATTCCTATAAACTTGCCTTTGTTGGTATCCAAAAAAGACAAAGCGGCAAAAACAATGGTCGAGAAGACCCGAGAATGATCCTGGTGCCTGATTTTTTGCCAGTCGTTAATCTGAAAATCAGTATCCAGCGGGCCAAACGCCAGGTTATAAACATCAGGTATCAGCGGATGCGGATCCGAACTTATTTTTATACCCAGCCTCATTGAAGTGCCATCAAAAAGCTTGCTTTCAAATACACCGAACTTCAAATCTTCCGTTATATAGCTTAGCTCGTATTTGTTACCGAAATCGATTTTAATATTCAATGCCATATCAACAGCCCGATCTCTCATTGTTAAATAAGCACGGCTGTTAAAAGTAGCCTGGAGGGCTCTCCCAAAAAACCGTAAAAAAACCCGATTGTCTTATCGACAACCGGGTTCGTATCGGGCAGGCATTGGCCTGTTATTTATCTGTCTTATCCCACCTCTTCCGACTTCAGCATTTTCTGGAAGCGGCTGCGCTCATTCTCGTCGAGGTAGATCTTCCGCATGCGGATAAAGTTGGGGGTCACTTCGATGCATTCGTCGTGCTGGATGTATTCCATGCATTCTTCGAGTGTCATCAACGTTTTAGGTGCAATGCGGGTGGCATCGTCACTGCCGCTGGCGCGGTGGTTGGTCAGCTTCTTGCCTTCCGTTACGTTCACCACCAGGTCGCCGGGTTTGATGTTTTCCGCAACGATCATACCCGCGTAGATATCTTCGCCCGGATCCACAAAAAAGGTTCCGCGATCCTGCAGTTTATCGATCGAATACCCGGTCGTTTTTTCGGTATTCTTGGAGATCAGCACACCGTTGTTACGGCCCGGTATCATGCCTTTCCACGGCTTGTATTCCGTAAAGCGGTGCGCCATTACGGCTTCACCGGTAGTAGCTGTCAGCATTTGCGTACGCAGACCGATCAGTCCGCGTGAAGGGATTTCGAATTCCAGGTGCTGCATTTCGCCCTTGGTTTCCATCACCATCATCTCGCCCTTGCGGCGCGTGACCAGGTCGATCACTTTCGAAGCGAACTCCTGCGGCACATCCACCACCAGGTTTTCATAGGGCTCGCATTTTTTGCCGTCGATGGTCTTTACGATCACCTGCGGCTGTCCTACGGTCAGCTCATACCCTTCTCGGCGCATGGTCTCGATCAACACACCCAGGTGCAGGATACCACGGCCATAAACCTGGAAGCTGTCGCCACTATCGGTATCGTATACCCGAAGTGCGAGGTTCTTTTCGGTTTCCTTCATCAGGCGGTCGCGCAGGTGACGTGAGGTCACGAACTTGCCGTCTTTACCGAAAAAGGGTGAGTTGTTGATGCTAAACAGCATATTCATGGTCGGCTCGTCTACGCTGATAACGGGCAGGGCTTCCATGGTCTCCTGGTCGGAAATGGTATCGCCGATGCCGAAGCCTTCGAGTCCTACTACCGCGCAAAGATCGCCGGCCTGCACTTCGGCAATGCGTTTCTTGCCCATGCCTTCAAATACATACAGCTCTTTCACCCGCTGCTTCTTCACCGAACCGTCGGCCTGCATCAGCGCAATGGGCTGGTTTTCCTTGATCGAACCGCGGGTTACTTTGCCAATGGCAATACGGCCGAGGAAAGAAGAATAATCGAGCGAGGTGATCTGCATCTGCAGGGGACCCTCTTCCACTTTGGGTTCGGGAACGTATTGGAGGATGCCATCCATCAGGGGCGTAATGTCTTCCGACGGTGTGAGGCTGTCGTTGAACCAGCCGTTCTTACCACTTCCGTAAAAAGTGGGGAAGTCGAGCTGCTCTTCGGAGGCATCGAGGTTGAAAAACAATTCAAATACTGCATCATGCACCTCATCGGGGCGGCAATTGGGCTTGTCGACCTTGTTGATCACCACAATAGGTTTCAGGTTCAGTTGCAGGGCTTTCTGCAGCACAAAGCGGGTTTGCGGCATAGGGCCTTCGAAAGCATCGACGAGCAGGATAACGCCATCCGCCATTTTCAGTACACGCTCTACCTCGCCACCGAAGTCGGCGTGGCCGGGGGTATCTATAACGTTGATTTTCACGTCTTTGTAAATAACGGCCGCGTTCTTGCTGAAGATGGTGATACCCCGTTCCCTTTCGAGATCGTTGTTGTCCATGATCAATTCACCTGTATCCTGGTTGTCGCGGAAAACCTTGGTGGTGTGCAATATGCGGTCAACAAGGGTAGTCTTACCGTGGTCAACGTGCGCAATGATGGCGATATTTCTGATGTTCATAGATCGTTTTGAAAGCGGTTCAAAAACCGGCGCGCAAAGGTACGCCATTTTACCAGCCCGGCAAGCGATCGTGTATGAACAAAGGATTATACCCGGATATAAATCTTTCTTTTATCGAGCCACCACCCTGCCAGCCAGCATACCAGCATGAAACTCAATGCGAAAGCAAGCGAATTGAAATAAGGCGGCAGCCAGTCAAAAATACGGGTGTAAATGACCTTGAACCAGGGTTCGCCGGCTTTATTGGTAAAAACGTACAGCAAAATGGCCAGCAGCTCGGAAAGCAGGTAGATAAAGAGGGTGTTTTTACCGAAAACGGTAAAAAACCGGGTCCAGCCGGTCAGGTGGCGGAAGTCGATAATGTACATCACTGCCGCCAGTATAATGCAATCGAGGCCCACGGTGAGCAGCACGAAAGAGCTGGTCCACAACTTCTTGTTCACCGGCAGGAAATGATTCCAGCACCAGGCCAGCGCGGCCAGGGCACAGCCTGCCAGCAGCATTTTGCCGATGGTTTCCCAACTGGAGCCATTTTTCCGTATCCAGTTACCGGCCAGGTAACCACCGATCACGTTTCCGATGGCCGGCAGGGTACTCAGCAGCCCTTCAGGGTCGAAGGCAACTCCTTCGCCGTGGTAGAGATGGCCGTCGCCCAGCAGCCAGCGGTCAATTCTCAGCACTGCGTTCCCTTCAAGACTCAGCGGATCGCCGGGATCGCCCACCAGGTACAATAATCCCCAGTAAATAAACAGGAAGGCCACTGCCAGCCAGGCGCTGGCCCTGGGTTTTAAAAAATAAAGCATGCAGGCAGAAATACCATAGCAGAGGCCTATTCTTTGCAATACGCCGAATACCCGGGTCTCGCCCACGGGCGCCATGACCCAGCCTTCGGGGGTATGCCGTACAAAAGGGAACCAGTACATCAAAAACCCGAGCAGGAAGATCAGAAGGCTTCGTTTACCGATTTTCGTTAGTACCTGCGCCGTGGTAAGACCTTCCCATTTCGGCATCACGAAAGCCATCGCATTGCCGACGGCAAAAAGAAAAGAAGGAAATACCAGGTCGGTAGGCGTAAAGCCGTGCCAGTGGGCGTGCAGCAGGGGCGAAAACGTGGGCGCATTGTAACCGGGGGTATTCACGATGATCATGAAACAAACGGTCATGCCGCGAAATACATCAAGAGCGAGGAAACGCCCTGATTTGACAGCCTGCATCTGGGTGGGTTTTTGTGAATTTAGTAAGAACATCACATACATCATTCAGTAAATTGAACCATGGAAAAAAAATGGAGTAACCGGGATGCGCCGCAGGAAGAGCTGTCGCATTATGAAGTGGAGCATGAAGACGCCGACCCGATTCTATACCCCGATAACCTGCGCCGGGTCGATAAACCGGTAACGGCCATTGTGATCGGTGCGGGCAAACGCGGCAATATATACGGGGGATTTGCCCTTCATTTTCCGGATCAGTTGAAGATGGTGGGCGTGGCCGACCCCAATGCCATTAGGCAGGAACGGTTTGCCGCCAGTCATGGCATTCTTCCCGAGAACAGGTTCAATAACTGGGAAGATGTTTTCAAAAAGCCGCGTTTTGCCGATGCGGTTATCATCTGCAATCCCGACCACCTGCATTACGGCCCCTGTATTGCAGCGATGGACGCAGGTTACCATATTCTGCTGGAAAAGCCGATTAGTCCGCGGGAAGATGAGTGTCGCGACATACTGGCCCGCAGCCGGAACAGCAATCGCATACTGGCCGTTTGCCATGTGTTGCGTTATGCACCCTATTTCCGAAAGCTGAAAGAACTGCTGTCGAGAGAAGCCATCGGCAAAGTGCTGAGCATCCAGCACCTGGAACCGATCGAATACGTGCACATGAGCCACTCTTATGTGCGGGGCAACTGGCATAACAGCAAAACATCGGCGCCTATCATCCTGGCAAAGTCGAGCCACGACCTGGATATCCTGCGCTGGCTGATCGGCCGGCCCTGCCGTTCGGTGCATGCTTTCGGCGAAGTGGGCTGGTTCAAAGAAGAGAACGCGCCGGCGGGCAGCACCCATCGCTGCACCGACGGCTGCAAAGTGGAAAGCACCTGCCCCTATTCAGCTCTCCAGATCTATTACCGCGACCGAAAACGGAATTATGTGTTCGACCTGCCGGCCGATAAAAGCCGGCAACCGGCTTTTATTCTCGAGCAACTGAAAACATCCGATTACGGCCGGTGCGTGTATCGCATGGACAACGACCAGCCCGATCATTATGTGAGCACCCTGCTTTTTGAAGGCGGCATTACAGCGGCTTTTTCGCTCGAGGCGTTTACGTCTTACGAGGGTCGGCGAACACGCATTATGGGCTCTATGGGCGATATCGTGGGCGACATGACCGAGTTTACCATAACGCATTACCGGTCGGGAAAACAGGAGCACTGGATGGAGAAAACGGATAAACATGGCGGGGGCGACTGGCGGCTAATGGCCGATTTTGTGCAGGCGGTGTCGAAAAATGACCCCGGACTGCTAACTTCAACCATTGATACCTCGATCGAAAGCCACCTGATGGGATTTGCCGCCGAAAAAAGCAGGAAAGAAAACGCAGTGGTGGCGGTAAGTCTTTAACGGGCGCACCAAACAACCTATTATGCGATACAAATGGTGGTGGATCATACTGCTTATTCTGCCGGCGGTTTATTTCGCCGGACCGCATCCCGACACCCCCGTGTATGCAACCGCCTTGCCGGCGCCTCCTGCCGATGCGGCTTCGCTGGAACAATATGTAAAAGCGCTTGATGCGGGGCATATACTGAAGCCCGATAACGAGGCCCGCATCGTTTGGTACGACTCACTGCAACGGCCAACCGAATATGCCCTGGTGTACCTGCACGGCTTTACCGCTTCACAATTTGAAGGGGCGCCAACCCATACAAATATTGCCAGGCAATTCGGCGCCAACCTCTACCTTGCGCGACTGGCAGAGCATGGCATCGATACCAGCGATGCCCTGGCCAACCTGACGAGCGACGGCTACTGGGAGTCGGCCAAAGAAGCCCTGATGGTCGGCAGCCGCATCGGGAAAAAGGTGATCCTGATGGGCACCAGCACAGGCGCTACGCAGGCATTGCAACTGGCAGCCGCTTATCCCGACAAAATATATGCGCTGGTATTGCTCAGTCCCAATATCGAGATCAACGATCCGAATGCCTGGCTGCTGAACAACCCTTGGGGCCTGCAGATTGCCGAGCTGGTAAAAGGTGGCAAGTTCAACCGCGCGGCCGACGACCGGCCCGTGTATAAACAATACTGGAGCAGCCCCTACCGGCTGGAGGCAGCGGTGGCGCTGGAAGAAATGCTGGAAACGACCATGCGGCCAGCATTGTTTGCCCGCGTGAAGCAGCCCGTACTGATGCTGTATTACTACAAAGACGCCACGCACCAGGATCCCGTGGTACGGGTATCGGCCATGCGAAAGATGTTCGCCGAACTGGGTACGCCCGATTCGCTTAAAGAGGAAAAAGCCATGCCCTTAACGGGCGATCATGTGATCGCATCACCCTTCAAATCGCAGGATGCGGCGGGGGTGGAAAAAGAGATTGCCGATTTCCTGGCAAACCGGCTCCGAATACCGGTGGCACAATGACGGCTCGATTGCAGGACCTCAGCGGCCGATCATACGAGCCGACTCATACATTTGCTCCAGGTTGTACTCGTTGGTCATTTTCTTATAGTTGACCAGGTCATAGATGGTGCCAATCAGGCAGAGGCCGCCGGTGAACAGGTACAGTATGCCCATACCGATCTGGCCCAGCATAAAACGCTGGATGCCCGCTACCACCACGAAGCCCAGGCAGGTCATGATCAGGATCTCCTGCGGGCGTTTTCTTTTTCCCGAGTAGATCATAAAGAATTGTTGCTGCTGGCTATCGGTCATCTGTGCGGTCAGTTCTTTTATGCCGGCCATTTCTTCAGGCTGAAGATCGGGCAGCGATAGCAGGTAATTGGTCATGCGATGGTTTTTGACTGATGACTAAAGATACTATTCTGCCGCCTAAAATGAGAACGGCCGGTATGCCCATTTTGTGCAATTGCCACGATGAGGCGAAGTCGCCGTGCAGGGCCTGGTGCATGCTGCGGGCGAGACCGCAGCCAAAACAGTTTTCCCAGCCCAGCCGGTGAAACAGGCAGAGAGAAGATTGCCCGGCGGCCGGGTCAACAAAAAAATAAATAAGTACAAAAGCAAAGCTCCAAAAGATCGCCTCGTTGTACCTGCGCACGATGAAGCGGACCTTTTGGAGCATGATGAATAGTTTATTTACTGAACGACCATTTTCCGGGTGATGGTCACCTTGTCGTCGGCGGTCAGGCGGTATAAATATACGCCGGCCGCGAGATTTCCTTTGCTAAGGCTGATATTGTATTTACCCTTCATTTTTTGTCCGCTGGTCAGTTGCCGGATCGGCTTGCCGTTGATATCCATCAGCACGATCGAGACATTCGCGGTATAAGGTATATAGTATTCTATAACGGCGGTGGTGGTGAGCGGGTTGGGATTGTTCTGCGCCAACTGGAACTGGTCGCCGCCCATCAGGGTAACCGTAATAGTATTGGAATAGGAGAAATTGCCGTTTACGTCCACCTGTTTCAGCCTGTATTGATAGGTACCCGGCTCGACGTCGGGATCGGTAAAGGTATAGTACTGTACAATGGTACTGTTGTAATTGCCTTTTACCTCGCCCACAGCAGTATAAACATTGCCGTCTTTACTGCGTTCGATCACGAATTTATCGTTGATCGATTCCATGGCGGTCGACCAGTTGAGGATGACATCACTGTCGTGCAACCTGCCGGTGAAGCTGAGAAAGCGAACGGGCAGGGCTTCGCAGGTGGTGGCGGAATAAACGGTAACGGAGCTCAACGGCATCCCAGTCTGGTTACAGTTGGCCGAATTGGTAATGCTGGTTAAGTTGTAGGTCGTTGCATTTACAGCCGCCTTGCGCTGGTACACAACGTCTACCCAATAGTTGGAAGCGCTAAGGGAGGAAGACGGTAGTACATCGCTCGGGTTCGGCCCGATGCGGTACCGGCCGTTCAGCATACCTTCCCCATCTCTCAATGCCCATATATCACCTGATGCGCTGTACACATCATGGGTGAAATAGTTTTGCGTGCGGGCATAATATCCGTTGCTGTGAAGTACCGTCACATAATAAGTAGTATTGGCTGATATTTCAACGGGAGAGGAAAGAGTGGCTGTTTGCCAGCCAACGCCCGTTGGTGTACCAAAAACGATGTCTGCTACTTTTACGCCCGTGGATGTATAGAGCTTACCGCGATGGCTACCCGACATTTGCGATCCCCGGTAATAATACCGCAGGCCGTTAATATATCCATCATGCCCCGCACGGAAAGCCATCCCTACCTCTATTGGAGCAGGATCATTACCCGGATAGGTGGCCAATACCGTTTCTGAAACGGTTCCCTGTGTCGCGGGGTCGAAAATATGCTGGCTGTACACGGCGTTCATATCCAGGGTAGTAAACGGCTGATTCGGCTGAACACCCGTATAGGTGGTACCATTTACCACGACCGTATATGTTCCCGGGTCTACGCCGGCGATGCTTAAATCAACCGGTCGGGTGGGGCAAAGATTTGTGCTGCTGGCAACCAGGGTTGGATTCAAGGTGGGGCATCCCGACGGGTTGGAAACAATAATTGTTCTGGTTAACGACGAGCTGGTACCGTCCGGGTCTTCCAGGTTTCCAAGATCGTCAAACCCCCTCACCTTGATGGTGTAGGTACCGGTAGTAGGCGGGGTGAACGTATAGCTCCAGTTAATCGTGGTGGCGAACTGGTCGTCGGGCAGACGGTTCCACGTAGTACCGCCATCGATGGAAATTTCCATCCCGCCCATCATAGCGCCATTTCCATTGTCGGTGGACGTACCCGATATGGTAACTGGTGTCGAAGGCGCCGAAACAAAATTATTTACCGGTTGCGAAATGCTGGTCGTAGGCGGCGTAACGTCGTTATACGCCGTTGCGGAAGTCAGCCCGCCCATCAAGGTAGTGGGCATTACGCCCATTTCTGCAAAGAGGTTAACAGTAAACTGTCGCGTTGCCTGGTTTGCACTCGACGACAGGTCGCCTACGGGGTCATGCGTTGCATCAAGGCCCCAGGCAAACTGGATCGATCCCGCGCCAAATACAAGCGCGTTGCTCACCTTATTCCTAAACAATACCAGGTGATGATCTTTACCGCCTAGTGTCGTTGTTGTCAATTGCACTTTCCCGTGCGGGTATGCCCACATAAAATCCGTTCTGTCGCTGCTCCATTCGTACCCTAACGACCCTGCCGATAAGGTGTAGCTGCCATTATTAGCCAACGCAGCAACAGGCGACTGGCTCCATAGTCGTAGCGGCTTGTATTTTCCGGTAGCGACCATATCGCCCAATGCATCTTCCCAACTGATCTGGCCCGTCAAGGCATTCTCCGGCCGGTTTGCGTCGCTCCCTTCAGGCGCCCTCCACAAGCCGGTCCAGACGCTGGATGGATCGCAATAACCATCGCACATATTCTCTCCTATACCGTTGATCGGGGTGCCTTCCTTGTACACCACCATGGTTCTGTGATTGTTTTCCCACCTGATCTTCCAGTACACTTCATTGCCGGAATAAAATGCCAGGTTAACGCCTGCATTGGCGGCGGCCTCTACCCGGTTCCTTTCGGCTAATGACCAGTATTCGTCGTGCCCTATCGAAAGAAATATCTTCTGTTGGGACGGATTGATGATTGTGTTCCCATTGTCCATGTCCACATCCGTCGTATAGCTAAGGTCGTATCCGTTTCTTTCCAGAAAACGGATCATCGGATATTCGGCATTGAACAGCCAGTCACCATATTCTTGGCTCGCAAAACCTGACCTTGTATAGAAGGGGCGGTTGTAGCTTAGCTTGTGCGCCCGCCCGTTGGGAGTTGATGTATTGTATCCATGATACGCGCTGATCCCGCCATAGTGGTTATAAGCCTGCCAGGTAGCGTCGGATGTTTTGAAGAGAATTTTTGCCGACGGGTTGTTTTCTCGCACAACAAACGCAATGTGATTGGCAAAGATCTCGGGATTATTCTGGTCGCCCAGACGCACTATATATACACCCGGAGTGGCATCAGCCGGAATTTGCCACGTGAAAGTAACAGACCAGTTGTTACAATCCAGCAAACCAGTGGTATTTAGATCTACACTACAATCCGGTTGCACTGACCCGCTTCCAAAAACCAACCCTCCGCTGGCATAGTTGTCAACACGACGGGCGCCTGAACCACCATAGTAACCCAGCCGGTATATTTTTACTTTAAAGCCCATAGGACATTGACTGCCACTGCAATTATAGCTACTCCTGATTTTGAACTGGGCGATGTCGTTTCTCAGGTAGCTTATCTTATCGCTGAACCCCTCGAGGGATCCACCGCCGGGGTTATTTCCCCAATTGCTATCAAACACATCCCATTCCGATTTTGGGCTACCCGGCAAAGCATTTTCCTGCGCGATGGTCCTAAGTTGCGCCTGCGCGACAGAACAGAAAGAAATAACAGACAAAAACAGCAGTAAGATTTTTGCCCATGTCACGGGAATAAGGTTTCTTTTGGCCATAATGGCAGGGATAAAAGTTTTTTCGTGGTTGATGGTGCACATAAAAAAAGTATAACAAAGGGTAAGCAAACCAAGGTCATTGGCTCTTCAACAGGAAACAGACAGCGATTTTTCGGGGGATTTCAGACAGCGATTGCCACAAATGTAACAAGCAGGCGCTATAGATGCAATACTCGCTTAATGTGATTTCAGTCATTTATCGAAAAGGCAGGCAATAGTGCGATTTTAACCTAATATGGCCCGTTTTTTAACCAGTACAAGCAATATATTAACCCTTGTTTCCAAGTTTCACGGATTTTTTGGTAAATTTCTGGTTTTATAACGATTTGCAAAGCAGAAAAGCAGACTTGTATGAAAGTGCTTCAATTCACCATTCCGGTTCCGGGCGAAAAGAACATTATCATCCAGCGGGAAAACCTGCCCTATTTTTACCCGCACCTCCACCGGCACGACGAAATGCAGCTCACCTGGATCCAGAAAGGAGAAGGGACCCTGGTGGTCGATAACAATATGCATCCGTTCCGTTCAAACGAGATCTATTGCATCGGCGCCAACCAGCCGCACGTGTTCAAAAGTGATCCCTCCTACTTTTCTTCGGGCGTACAACGCTCGGTAGAAGCCATGACCATCTTCTTCAATCCCAACGGCAAGCTGCAGCACCTCTTCGACCTGGCCGAACTGAAAACCGTCAAAACCTTTTTGCAGCGCCATCGCAACGGCTTCGCCATTCCCGAAGACCAGGTGCCCGCCATCAGCCGCCTGATGGAATCCATTGCCGGCGACAACGGCATTGAACAGATCATGGGATTCATCGACCTGTTGCGCCGGTTCAGCAATATGACCGGGCTGAAAGAATTATCGAGCCTTTCGGATATGTCGACCGTAAGCGAGCATGAAGGCATCCGCCTGGGGAATATCTATCATTTCATCATGATGAACTATGCCCAGCAGATCACGCTCGAAGATGTAGCCAAGCAGGCCCACATGACACCGCAGGCCTTCTGCCGCTATTTCAAGAAAAGAACCCGCCACACCTTCGTCTCGTTCCTCAATGAAGTACGCATCAACGAAACCTGCAAGAA